>JAOZNO010000835.1 GCA_029933755.1 Bacteroidales bacterium
GTTTCGATTTATGTGACGATAAAGAACATCTGGAGGGAGTAATTGGCTTTGTACCACAGGATGATTTGTTAATTGAAGAGCTTACTGTTTATCAAAACTTGTACTATAATGCTAAACTTTGTTTTAATGATTTTAGCAAAGAAGAAATTGAAAAGGTTGTTGAAGATATCTTAATCGATCTTTACCTGGTAGAAACAAAAGAGCTGAAAGTAGGAGATCCTTTAAATAAGTTTATTAGTGGTGGACAACGAAAAAGATTAAATATAGCACTTGAATTGATGCGCGAACCTTCAATTCTAATTGTTGATGAACCAACCTCAGGCTTATCATCTCAGGATTCTGAAATTGTAATGAGTCTGCTTAAAGAGCAAACCTTAAAAGGCAAACTGGTAATTGTAAATATACATCAACCATCATCTGATATTTATAAACTGTTTGATGGCTTATTTATACTTGATAAAGGTGGTCATCCTGTTTATTATGGAAATCCGATTGATGCCGTTGTTTATTTTAAAACAGCAAGTAACCATGTTAATGCAGCAGAAAGTGAATGTATTACATGTGGAAATGTGAATGCTGAACAGTCGTTACAAATACTTGAAGCTAAGATAGTTGATGAATATGGGAAGCTGACTCGTACGCGTAAAGTGAGTCCTAAGGAGTGGTACAAACAATATCAGGAGAAAATTGATAGTAAAATTAAGCTTCCTGAACAGAATGAGAAATTACCATTACCCCAAAATTATTTTAAGATTCCAAAAAAGTTTAAGCAATTTAAGGTTTTTAGTATTCGCAACTTATTATCAAAACTCACAAATAAGCAATATTTGCTGATTAATTTTTTGGAAGCTCCTGTTTTGGCGTTTATTCTGGGCTTTTTTACAAAATATATTTTTGGCACCTCAGAAAATCCAAACCAATATTTATTTAGTGAAAATGAGAATATTCCTGCTTATTTGTTTATGAGTGTAATTGTTGCCATGTTTATAGGCTTGACAGTTAGTGCAGAAGAAATTATAAAAGATCGGCGAATTTTAATGAGAGAGTCATTTCTAAATCTTAGTTGGATGAGCTATCTGAATTCAAAAATAGTTATTCTTTTTGCTCTTTCTGCCATACAATCTCTTTCATTTATTTTAGTTGGTAATTTTGTACTTGAAATAAACTGGATGACCATGAGTCATTTTATCGTATTTTTTTCTACCATGGCCGCAGCAAATATGATTGGCTTAAACATATCGTCAGCTTTAAATTCGGTTGTTACTATATATATAACTATACCTTTTATAATTGTTCCGCAGTTACTGTTTAGTGGAGTAATGGTTAATTTTAACAAACTTCATAAAAGTGTTACAACAGTTAAGTATGTACCTGTGATTGGTGATTTAATGTTATCGCGATGGGCATATGAAGCTATGGCTGTAGAGCAGTTTAAGAATAACGAATATGAGAAGTATTTTTTTAATGTAGATAAAGAAATTAGCAGGTCATCATATCAGGTAATGTTTCTTTTGCCAGAGCTGCAATCACGGGTTGACCGGAGTCATAAAATTATGAAAAGTGGTGGTGATAATCAAAAACTCGAAAATGACTTATTGTTAATTTCAAATGAGTTTGCCATACTAAATGAACGTGTTTCTAATGTGCAATTCAGTGATTTTAAAAGTTTAGAAAAGGAAACATTTGATGATAAAACCGCTGCTGTTGCTACTGCTTATATTGATGAACTGAAATTATACTATAAGAAGAGGCAGTACAAAGCTAACCAGATAAAAGATAAAATTTATCTTGATTTAGTTGAAACCCTTGGTGGTAGTGAAGCGGTTGCGGAGTTAAAAGAAGATTATTACAATAAACAATTAGCCACATTTGTATTAAATAAAAACGATATAAAAAAGATAGCAGAAACAGAGGATCATCGTTTAATACAAATGAAAGATCCCATATTTAAAAAACCGGAAACTGAATATGGACGAGCCCATTTTTATGCATCTAAAAAATACCTGTTTGGTATGCAAATTGAAACTCTTTGGTTTAATATGGCTATTATTTGGCTTAGCATAGTGTTTATGTATATTATGCTGCTATTCAATGGTTTTAAACGAATGATTGAATATGTTTCTAACTTTAATATCTTTAATTTTTCTGATAGGTAGTTACCAGAAGTATTTGATAAGCACTAAGTGCTATTTAATGTTGCTTACACACTCGTGCAAGGTTATTACAATATGCATGTTGCTTAAACGTAAATATACAATTAATTTTATTTGGGCACTTGCCAGTGTCTGAGTAAGTTAGGCTGAAGTGATTTATTAACCTAAGCTGTTGACAGATGTTAACAAATAAAAACAAGTCCTAAATAATCTATAATGGTTATTTAGGATTTGTTTTTTATTAAACCATTATATTTATTACACAGGGT
>JAOZNO010000836.1 GCA_029933755.1 Bacteroidales bacterium
CCTCCTGTGACATTTTTTCAAATTAACCCAAATTTTTTCGGTTTTCTGTAACCGACTCTTTTGCAGCTTCCTGTAACCATGTTTTTTCCTGATCTGTTAACTTATCCCAGGTATGTGTATTAATTAAAAGAACATCAGGTACGGCAGTATGTTCATCCAATGAGTAATGTTTGCAAACCTCATAATGATGAGATGTGTAAAAACTTGGAGGGTTATTTTCTGCGCCATCTACAACCCGCTGTTGTAGAGATGTGTACAATTCACCCCAGGAAATGGGTGTTGGTGAACCGCTAAAAGCTTCAACCATAAGAACAGGTGTACTGCTTTTCATTACACGGATTTTCATGCCTTTCAGGTCTTCAGGCTTTAAAATAGGTTTGTCAATTGAGTAAAAACTACGGGCTCCAGCATCATAAAAGCATAGTCCGCGAAGCCAGTATTTATCACCATCCAGTAGAAGCTCTTCACCTATGCTACCATCCAAAACATTGTAAAGGTGCTGTTTGTCTCTAAAAATATAGGGTAAGCCTAGAACCTTATATTTGGGGGCAAAATTCTCAATAATAGCCGATGAAACTTTGGTCATATCAAGACTGCTAATTTGTAAAAGCTCCAAACATTGACGTTCACCTCCTAATTGACCGCCCGGGTAAATTTTAATGCTTAGTTTTCCTCCAGATTTCTTTTCTAATAAACCTGCCATATAGACCATTCCCAGATGTACCGGGTGATTAATATCTAAACCATGTGCTAATTTAAGTACTTTGTGTTGTTTTTCATTATTACATGCACTAATGCTAACAATGATAAGTCCACTGAATATGATTTTTAAAATAATCTTCATTATTAGAGTTTAAAATTTAAAATAACTTTTAGCATTATGGTAACTAATGTTTTTAATCATATTTCCAATAAGTGCCATATCATCAGGAACTAAACCCTTTTCTATATCATTCCCCAATAAGTTACACAATATCCGCCTAAAATACTCATGACGGGAATAGGATAGAAAACTGCGTGAATCTGTAAGCATACCCACAAAACGACTTAGCAAACCATGATTAGAAAGCGTATTTATCTGTGCTTCCATGCCTTGTTTCTGGTCAAGAAACCACCAGCCTGAACCAAACTGAATTTTGCCGGCTACAGTACCATCCTGAAAGTTTGCAATCATGGTAGCAATCATTTCGTTATCTTTAGGATTGATATTATAAATAATTGTTTTTGTTAATTTATTACTGCTAACCAGTTTATTTAAAAACCCACCTAATGGTTTTGCTACATTAAAATCACCAATTGAATCATATCCGGTATCCGGACCAAGCTTTTTAAACATAGCTGTATTGTTATTTCTGATTGCTCCATAGTGAAATTGTTGAGTCCAGCCTTTTTCAAAATCCATAAAGGCAAATTCAATAAGCATGGCAGATTTAAACTTTTTTATTTCTTTATTTTTAAGCTTTTTGCCTTTTCTGCTTTTTTTAAATATCTTTTCAATCTCTTTATTTGTATAGTCTTCTGCATAAAACTCTTCAATGCCATGGTCTGATAGTTTGCAGCCATTTTTATCAAAGAATTCGTGTCTTTTCTTTAGGGCATTTAATAAGTCACTGTAACTTATTATTTCTATTTCTGATGCTTCTGCTAGTTTGTCAAGATATACATTATATTCCAGAATGTTATCTATAGCCATCGCTTTATCTGGTCTCCATGCTGGAATTACCTTTACCTCAAAATTACTTTCTTTTATTTGTTTGTGATATTTCAAATCATCAATTGGGTCGTCTGTAGTACAAATAAGTTCAACATTTGCTTTTTTTATGATGTTTTGAACCGAAAACTCATCTGTTTGCAGTAATTCAGTACATTTATCGTAAATTTCTTCGGCACTATCCTTATTTAATAATTGCGTGATACCAAAAACATTTTTTAACTCTAAATGTGTCCAGTGATATAATGGGTTGCGCAAGGTGTGAGGAACTGTCTCAGCCCATTTTATAAACTTTTCCTTATCACTTTTATTCCCGGTAATAAATTCTTCATTGACTCCATTGGCACGCATTGCCCTCCATTTGTAATGGTCACCTGCAAGCCAAATCTGGAAAAGGTTGTCAAATTTTTTATTTTGGGCTATTTCTTTTGGTGATATATGACAGTGATAGTCAATGATAGGCATTTTTTTTGCAAAATTATGATAAAGTTGCTTTGCGGATTCTGTTTCCAGTAAAAAGTCGTCTGTAATAAATAGTGTGCTCATAATCTTTTTTTTTAACACATAGGAACAATAGATAACATAGCTTTGCTTATATGTCTCTATTTGGTATTTATTTTAGATTCCTATATAATTCGTTTACATAAGTACGTTGTCCTTCTTTAAAAATGTTTGATACAAAAAAGTTGATTAATAATCCTTTTGGTGCA
>JAOZNO010000837.1 GCA_029933755.1 Bacteroidales bacterium
CCAAAACCGGTAAAGTAATTAATATTAAACACGGTCAGTTTTTGGCACCTGAAAACATGGCAAAACCTGCTCAAAAAGCAGTTGAAGCAGGTAATGACCAAATTATATTAACGGAAAGGGGCTACACTTTTGGTTATAATGATTTAATTGTTGATCCACGTAGTTTCTACGAAATGGGTAAAACGGGTTATCCAATTGTTTTTGATGTAACCCATTCTATTAGAAAATATGGTATTCCAAGTGCTGACCCAAGTGGTGGTGCAAGAGAATACATACCTGTACTATCGAGAGCAGGGGCTGCATCAGGTATTGATGGTATTTTTATTGAAGCACATCCTGAGCCTGAAAAAGCACTTTGTGATGCTGCCAGTCAATTATGTATTTTTGACCTTGAAGAATTTTTAAAACCAATTATCGAATTTCACGAATTAGAAGTTAAATATAGAAAATAAATAAAAATGGAATTATATTTAGACAGTGCCGATTTTAATGAAATAGAAAAAGCGTTTAAATTAGGCTTTTTAGATGGTTTAACTACCACGCCAACATTTATGCACCGCCACGGTGTTATCGATACCGACAGTTTAATTTTAAAGTTGGCAGATATTGTACCCGTTTTACAGGTTGAAGCATTGGGACACACCGCTGAAGAAATATACGCTGAAGCCCATCGACAAATTAAGATGGGTTTGGATCCTAAAAAATCAGTGTTTAAAATACCTATTTCTCTTGAAGGTGTAAAAGCATGTAAAATGCTTCGTAATGAAGACATTATGGTTAATGTTCACCTTGTTTACACATTACAGCAAGCTTATATGGCTATGCATGCAGGTGCAAACTATGTTTGTCCTCTTGTTGGAAGACTTCAGGATCAGGGACATGATGCTTTATCTTTAGTTGAACAATGTGTTGATGCTGTTGATCATTATGGTTATGATACTAAAATAATGTTCTCATCAGTAAGAAATATTGAACACGTACGCAACGCGATTAACATAGGTGTTCATAATATTACGGTTCCTTATAAAATTTTGAGACAAATGTCTGAAAATAATTTCACCAAATTAGGAACTGAGCAATTTTATGAGCATACCCGCTTAATGACTGTAAAGGTGAAAGATTCCATGAGCAAAACAAATCCATTGGTAAGTTCTGACACGATATTGCAGGATGCTATTGTTAAAATGTCAGAATATGGATTTGGTTGTGTTATTGTAACCAATGGAGTTGATGAAGCAAAAGGAGTTTTCACGGATGGTGATTTAAGAAGAGTATTACAAAGTGAAGGCCGTGATATTTTAAATAAAAGAATGTCTGATTTAACATATAATACACCTATTTCAATTGAAAGTGATGAATTACTTTTCAAAGCTAATGAACTTTTTAAAACTCATAAGGTGGATAATATCCTGGTAACTGAAAATGGTAAACCTGTTGGTTTATTAGATATTCAGGATTTGTAAGAATTAATAATTAATAATTAAGGTATTATAAATTTGCTCGTAGAGACACACGGCCGTGTGTCTCTACTAATCACGAATACACCAATTATTCATTTTGAAAAATTTATAATGTTAGAAGAAATAACAAATCTATTTGAAAAGCAAGGAGGGGAATTTATTTCTCCTCCTTCTTTTATTCAGGAAAAATTAAAAGGAATAAAAGCCTTTATTTTTGATTGGGACGGAGTTTTTAATTCAGGTACAAAAGGTGAAGGGATTTCAAGCACCTACACCGAAGCAGATTCAATGGGCACAAACTTACTTCGTTTTGGTTATTGGCTTGGGAATAATCAAGAATTACCAATCATGGCTATTATTACCGGTGAAAACAATCAGTCAGCAAAAAAACTGGCTCAAAGAGAACATTTTCACCATATTTATTTTAAAATCCCTAATAAAGCAATTGCCCTTGAGTATTTATTAAATTCTCACCACTTAAAAAATGAAGAAATTGCTTTCTGTTTTGATGATGTTTTAGATTTTCCGATTGCTGAAAAATGTGGCCTTAGGTTTATGGTCAGAAGAGATGCCTCACCCCTATTTAAACAATATGCTATTGAAAATAATCTATGTGATTATATAACAAGTCAACAAGGTGGAAATAATGCTGTACGTGAGATTTCGGATTTGATTTTAGGCCTGACCGGACAAATTAACCAGGTTATAAAAGAACGTACTGCTTTTTCAGAACTTTATACCAATTATTTAACACAAAGAAATATCCCGGCAACAAAAATGTTTACTGTAAAAAATGGAGTAGTTTGTAATGTTTAAATTCATTTCCATAAGCAAAAAACTTTCATAACAGATTTTTTCCACTTTCTCTTTTTCTGAAAAACAAACTGATGCAATTTAAGCAAACAATGCTCAAGTTTAGCTTGCCTGTCCGCCGTACTTTGCACTATGGAAGGCGGGTC
>JAOZNO010000838.1 GCA_029933755.1 Bacteroidales bacterium
AGTCAATTATACTTATCCCTACCGTTATTAATATTCCGGCGAGTACTGAAAGAGGTATAAAAGAAACATATCTTCCTAATCCTAAAACGATAAGCATTAAAAAGATTGCATGAATAACGCCTGACAGTTTTGTTTTCCCCCCTGATTTCACATTTACTACTGTTCTCATAGTTGCTCCAGCACCTGGAATACCGCCAATAAGTGATGATACAATATTGCCTATGCCTTGTCCTATTAACTCTTTATTACTATTGTGTTTTGTCCTGGTAATATTATCGGCAACAACTGAGGTTAATAAAGAGTCAATAGTTCCTAAACCTGCTAAAGTAATTGCAGGAAGGAATGCTAAATTAATATCGGAAAAATTTAATTTAGTTAATGATGATATTTTCAAAGAAGGAAGTCCTGCCGGCATTTCTCCAATCAAAGGAGTGTCAAGTTTAAACAGGAAACTTACAAGTGAAATCACTAAAAGAGCAACTAAAGTACTTGGAATAATTTTAGTAAATTTAGGAAAAAAATAAATTATTAAAATAGTTCCTACAGCTAATAAAATTGATAAATAATTGCTGTCAGTTACAGCGTTTGGTAGTTTGATAAATACATCTGCAATTTTACCTGGTGAAGATAGTCCTAAAACAGGAAAAATCTGAAAAACAATTATAATAATTCCGATGCCACTCATAAAACCAGACAAAACAGGATAAGGGATATATTTTATATATTTCCCAATCTTTAATAAGCCAAACACAATTTGAAATATTCCTGATAATAAAAAGGTTAGAACAATAATACCCCAAGCATCATCAATATTTCCATATTTGGCAATTGCGATAGAAACAAATGTTGCCGACACAACAGTCATAGGACCTGTTGGCCCACTAATCTGAGTATTCGTTCCTCCAAAAATAGCGGCCAGTAACCCCAATATCATTGCACCATATAAACCTGCGCTTGCTCCTAATCCTGATTGAACACCAAAGGCTAATGCCAGTGGTAATGCAACTATCCCGGCTGTTAATCCACCAAAAACATCCCCTTTTAAATTTTTATTTTTCATTTAATGAGCTTAGTATAAAAACCCCTGACAGGGTTATATTTGCAAAATACTAAAAAGTAAAACATCTATGAAACAGCTAATTAACAAACCCTGTCAGGGTTCTTTTTCAGACATTGTACCTTTTTAGACTGGACTCTTTAATACTTACTTATTTTTAAAAATGACTGTGTTTATTTCATGTACAACATTTTTAATTTATGAATATTACTCTTGAATTAAGCAAAACTTTTGTTGTACACTTGCTTTTATCATATTTCTATATCAAATTCTGAAAAAAGACTATTTGCTCTATCATGTATAAGACCTTTCAATATAATTTGATTATCTTTTATTTTATTGCCAATAAAAGCAACATTTAATAATTCGTAAGCCTGTCTATAAGTGTTTAATCTTGCAAGTTTCATTAGCTGTTTTTTGTCAGATAACCCATCAAATTGTTTTTTATTATTATTTATGATAGATTTTAGAACTCTCTCAGCTTGTGTATTGCTGTTATTAACGCCTTCAATTGTATTTTTAATAAATGTGCAACTACTATCGTTGACTATGTAGATAGTTCCAATCGATTCATTCGTTATAAATTGATTGACTTCTTCAGCATATTCGAATTCATCAATATTAAACACTGTTCCTAAAGCGGTTAAAAAATAACTGTCCCCATATTTATCTCTTATTGCGTTTTCAATATAACACTCAGGGCAGATTAGAAATAGATTTTGTTTTTTCATTATTTCAACCGATATATTTCCATTATATTTGCCAATACTTTTTCAAAATCAATATTTAAATCAATTAGCTTACCTGAATGAATATCAAACACCCATCCATGAACTGTTATATTACGTTCATTAAATGCTTGCTGAACTTCGGCTGTTTTAATAACATTTATACATTGCTCTTGAACATTCAATTCTACAAGTCGTCTATATCTTAAGTCTTCATCTTCTATTTCATTTAATTCATCTTTGTGCAGGCGATAAACATCACGAACATTTCTTAACCAAGGATTCAGAATACCTGCATCAGCAGGTTCCATGGCAGCCTTTATACCTCCACAATAATAATGTCCACAAACCACAATATGATTTACTTTTAACCGCAAAACTGCATAGTCTATTACTGACATCACACTTAAATCTGTATTTGGAACCATATTGGCAATATTTCTATGAACAAACACATCACCTGGTGACACACCCATTAGTTCTTCCGCTGTAACTCTACTATCAGAACAACCAATGTATAAAATGTCGGGGTTTTGTCCTTTGGATAAGTTTTCAAAATAGTTTGGGTCAAAATTAAGCTTTTCTTTTACCCATATCTTATTGTTTGTAAAAATCTGTTCTATATTCATTAT
>JAOZNO010000839.1:0-1202 GCA_029933755.1 Bacteroidales bacterium
CTCCATGTCAGAACTATATTTTTAATGTAATTATGAAAAAAATCATTTCCAATTTTAACTAATGAGTGCTCAAGACCGGAAAATTCTAAAAACTCTTCTAATTCTTTCAAATAATCATCATAAACACCCGTATCCAGAACAAGTAGCTTTTTTACCGTATCTTTAAAAAAGGAACGTGCCGTTTTCTTATCAAATTTCCATTTTTCCAGGGCAATCTTTTTCCAAGCTTTTAACCAACCCGGAGTAACAATATATTCACCTTCAGAAATGAGCTGATTTATATAGCTTTTGGAAGCAATCATTTCTGAACAGGTGGTTGAGCCCGGATAAGAACAATTAATGCATGATTTTTCCGAAAAATCAAAACCTGTACAAGCCTGAGGTGAAAGGATTTCAACACGTTCAACTTTACTGCTCAGTTTGTTTAAGCGCTCTGCAATTTTTTCTCTTTCATCACTGTTTGGTGTTGAACAGGTAGATACAAAGACTGAAATTACAAGATCGTCATATTTTTCAATATCGATAACCGATTTTAACTCTTTGTAGTAGTTACTGCATATGATTAATCCAAGTTTTTCCATTTCTTAATTTTTCAAAGGATAAACGCCCCATTTATCTACGGCATTTGCAATATCTAATAGTGTTTTTTCCGATACCTGATAAGGTATTTCTCCATGGTTTTCACCAAGGAGTAATCCACCACCGTTTCCTGCTTTTTGTATAATATTTTTCACATTTTCTTCTGCTTCAGTTTTTGTCCATCGGCACATTTCCACACCGTTCATGTTACCCAAAAGGGATATTTTTCCTTTTGCAGCAGATTTTAATTCAGCTATATCCTCAAGTGAACTAACCCCGGCAATAGCTGTTCCGGTTCGTGCTAAATCATCCATAATAGCTAATGAACGACCTGATGCTAAATGAGTGGCTGTAGGACCGTTTATTTTAGCAATGGTTCTTTTGGCAATTTGGAAGCCTGTTTCTAAATAATCTTTTCTTGGGATTATGGTTGGTGACGAAACCGGGTCGAAATAGCAAATAGCTGTTGCACCTGCTTCTATTTGAGCATTTGCCCAGTCAATACAAAATTGCTCGTTTATATGCATTAGTTTATTGAACATTTCTTTATTGTGAAAAATTAAATCAAGATATTTATCAAAGCCCAGCTGCATTACAGGCAAAGAAAAAGGTGACATAACCAC
>JAOZNO010000839.1:1302-2416 GCA_029933755.1 Bacteroidales bacterium
AAACAATCCGTTTTATATTTTGCTTGCATTTTCATTTGCCCTTCAAGTACATATTCTGGTTTAGAGAAATATTCTTTTATAGAAATCCCCAGCTCTTTTGCTCCATAATGTGAAAGTAGGAGAAACAAAGGCACTTTGTCAGGTTCTTTATGGCTTAATGCTGTTAAAACTCTTTCTAATGATGTCATTTTTTAAATTTTTAAATTTAATTAATCCACTGTTTTAGTATATTAATGGCATCCGTAGGTGTTTTGCCCATAGCATCAGCACCAACTTGTTTCCATAGCAGTTCATCGAAAATAAATGGTGCCCCGCCTACCATTATTTTTACTGAAATTCCTTGTTTCTCAATTTCTTTTTTCAATTCTTTGATTTCAAGTGCTGAATGTAGCATTAATGTTGAAATTAGCAGGAATTTAATTTTATCAGATTTTAGTCTTTTAATAATTCCATTAATAGATACCCCATGTCCATAATCCAAAATATTAAACCCTGCTGAGCGAAGAATTGAATACAGAATTTTTTTTCCAAGTACATGATAATCATTAAAAGTTACCACAGCAGTATATGCAGCTGTCCTGTTTTTTTGCATTTCCTCTGGAATTATAGATTCAATAATTCCTTCGCAAATCTTGCCCGTCATATAAATCTGAGATAAAGCCAATTCTCCTCTTTCCCACTCATCACCTAATTCTGTTAAAACATCTGTAATAAGTTCAGGAACAAGATCCGTCTTATTACCGTTTTTGAAAGCCAGCATGAGAATCTCCTCAGCTTCTTCTCTATCAAAATCAAGCAGAGCATTCTTAAAATTCATCTTTAAATCTATCATAAGCTATTTTTTTTGAACAGATATATATTTATTATTGGCTATGGTTTAAATGTTCTGTGCTTTCTGAATAACCTTTAAGCGGTTACAACCGCTAAAAGGTAGTTTGAGTTTATCTGCTTTTTAGCGGTTTGTACCGCTAAAAAGCTATATTTTGTACAAATATCCCAGAACATCTAAACTTAAGTTTTATTATTTGTTAAGTATGTGTCAATTAGTCTATTAAAGGCTTCTTCACTTATTGGTTTTGAAATAAAATCGTCACATCCGGCTTGCAAAGCCTTT
>JAOZNO010000840.1 GCA_029933755.1 Bacteroidales bacterium
CAAGCTTCCGCAGTAGCGGAACAGGCTTTGTTCTTGACGATTTCAAAAAGACACTTGAAAAAAAGTAGTTTTCTTAGTAACACTAAATCGGATTTTTATATTTTTAAGTTTTCAAATTGAACTGTATTTAACTTATTTTCTAATAAATTACTAACCAGCTATGAAAAAAACAACAACTATTTTAGGCATTATTATGTGTCTGGGCTTTATGCAAAATGTAAATAGCCAAAAAAATGTTTATACAACTTCGGGCTCTGAAATTATTTTCTCATGGGGAGAATTAGAATATACAGATGCTTTTAAAGCAAGCTATTCACAGGCAGAAATCGTAAAACACCCTGTTCGTTTTACTTTGTTTTTCCATTTTCAACAGTTTTTTCATCTTGACTTCACAAACAATATAGGCTTTTTTACAGGAATAGGTATGCGTAACGTTGGTATGATTTCAGACGAGGTACTACCGGAAAATTACAATGATGCAAATCCAAGCTATTTTGATGCGAAAATAATAAGACGTACCTATTCATTAGGTATACCATTGGCTATAAAACTAGGATCATTTAAGGATAATCTACATGTATATGCCGGAGGCGAAATGGAGTGGGCTTTTCATATGAAAGAAAAATGGTGGGATGGACATAGCCGTAGCGGAACAAAAACTAAGAGAACTGAATGGTGGCCAAGTAATATTGAAACTTTTTTGCCGTCGGCTTTTGTGGGTGTGCAGTTTCCGGGTGGCGCAAATCTTAAATTCAAATATTACTTAGAGAACTTCCTTAATCAAAATTATGGAAACACAAATGCCACGAACCGCTCGCATGTAGTTTCTGATTTAACAAAATATAAGCAAAGTGGCCTTTTCTATTTAACACTATCGTATCAAATTAAAACTTCTAAAATTGTTGATTTAGTTTATACCGATGATTAGCTGAAACATAAAAGAATAAAGCCTGATATCAAAACTATGTCAGGCTTTATAGAATAGTATGTTAGATGCTTTTTAAATTGCTTTTAAACTTAAGTCTATACTTTTAATTTGGTGAGTTAATTCCCCAACCGAAACAAAGTCAACTCCGCATTCAGCATAAGCTCTTATTGTTTCCAGGTTAATTCCACCAGATGATTCCGTTTCGTACTTGCCATCAATTATTTTAACTGCTTCAAGGGTTTCTTTTGTTGTAAAGTTATCAAGCATAAGCCGGTCAACCCAACCTGTTTTCATTACCTGTGCTAATTCTTTCATATTCCGCACTTCAATTTCCACCGGAATTTTTTTTCCGTATTTATCCAAATATGTTTGGATTTTTTCTATAGCTTTTTCAATACCACCTGCAAAATCAATATGATTATCTTTTATCATAATCATATCATAAAGTCCCATTCGGTGATTTTTACCGCCTCCTATTTTTACGGCCATCTTTTCAAGAACCCTCATCCCCGGTGTTGTTTTTCGGGTGTCAAGCACTTTTGTTTTTAAACCACTTAATTTTTCAACATAACGATTTGTGTTGGTTGCAATACCGCTCATGCGTTGCATAAAATTTAGTACCAGTCTTTCTGCCTGCAATATTGAATGTGAACTTCCTTCAATATTGAAAACAATATCGCCGGGTTTCACTTTTGTACCATCATTTATGAAAAGTTCAAGTTTTAAGTTTTGGTCAATTTTGTTGAATACTTTTTGGGCAATTTCAATACCTGCAATTATCCCATTTTCTTTAACAAGCAGTTTCGCTTTTCCTTTTGAATCCTTTGGTACGCAAGCTAAAGTGCTGTGGTCTCCATCTCCAATGTCCTCAGAAATTGCTAGGTCGATTATCCTGTTAATATTTTGTTCTTTAAAATTATTGCTTTCCATTTTTGGTAATTAATTGAGTTTTTTTGTTTAGCACAAAGAAAAATAAAAATCAGGAATCTTTAGCTTATGCAAAGCTTAATTTTTAAGTTTAATCACCTAATTAGTTTGCCCATAATGTCAGTCTTTTTGTAATAATTTATTTTTTTACATTTTGTTAAAAGTCAGCAGCTCTCAGTATTCAGTCGGCAACTTCCTGTAGTACAGCATCTTTACTGACTACTGAGAACTGCGTACTGTCTGACAAACTAACAAGAAAACTTACTTAAATGAACATTTTCAACTTTATGGACAAACACTCTAATTAGTTTGTCCATAATGTCTTGACTTATCTGATTTTTTGTATTTGAAACTTGACGGCACTCCGAAAAGCCGCTTAGCGGCTGAATGTGGAAAATTACACTTTTCGGAGTAGACTCAAACTTATCTTATTATATGAACAAGTTGGCAGTAATCAGTTCACAGTGTGCTGTAGCTCTGCAAAGCCTGCCTGCTGAGAACTGAGAACTGTTTTTGTTTCATCATGCCAATCCCTTCATTTGTCAAAAACACTTGTGTGTT
>JAOZNO010000841.1 GCA_029933755.1 Bacteroidales bacterium
CAACAAAGAAAAAGCGCATAGCCTGCCCCGCCTTAGCGGGGAATTATTCAGGTTAGGCCACCTTAGCTTTTAATGAAACAAAAGTATTTTCAAATTTTATTGACAATTGCTCAAACTCAGCCTGGCTTAAATTAAAATGTCCATACCAGCTGTATTCATACATTTCGCTTAGCTTTTTGAAGTTGTTGGAGATATTTGTACCATCTAACTCATGCTGATAACTTGAATTGGTTTTACCCGCTTGCCAGTTAATATATTCGATTTCATTAAGTGTTTTTAATAATTTTAAATATAGGAATCGTGTTGCAAGGCGAAAATTTTGCTTTTTTATTGCTTTTTTTATTTCTTGTTCAAAATCTATTTTATGAATATTATCGTTTGCGTATTCAAAACCAGATTCTTTCCTCGATTTTAAATTTCGTGCAAAAATACCTGAAAAATCACCAACAAATATTTTAGAAATAGCAAAAGCAATTACCAGAATAATAACTGAATAGCGAACATAGGGTGCTGCTCCTTCATCACTAAATACCAGCTTTAAAAAATCAGACACCCATTTTAGTGCAATCCCCCAAAAATCAACAACTGGTGGCTGTTTAATGTATTTAAAATCATTATCCTTTCTGAATTCTTCAATTTTATTAACAGGAACAGGACTAACAGAGGTATTGCTTTGTATTTTTTGCTCTTGCTGTGCCCAAATATCATTATAATGAACTTGCAGAAACTGAAACAGTACTATTAGTATAAAATAGAAAAATTGTATTTTAAATAGTTTATTCAAAATCTATTTACAAAATTAATTAATTATTAGAAGTGGCCTTTATAAAACAAATCTCCATATTAATTTCCCAATTATGGTTGTTCGTTCTAATTTAATACTATTATCTGTACTATACTCCTGATTAATTACAAAGTAAAAGAAACTACCAATTTTAGGAATCCAGTTAATCCGAAAATTCATTAAAACATTATTATCTTCATTATTCCATTGGGTAAATAAGCTGGTTTGCAGTTTAGGAGTAAATGCATAGTCAATACGCCCACCAAGCTCATCAGTTGAAAATGTTGCTTCTGGGAGTTGTATATTGTTTCTTTGCCAATCAACACCCACATTTAAATGTTTGTTAAAATTAAAATACGTGTATAGCTCAAATCTCTGGCGGTTTCCCGTATAAAAATCGCCCATGTTTATTTCACCACTGGCTGCAATTTTTCTTCCTTGAAAAGTGCTTAGTTGCAATTCTATACGGTTATCCCAATATTCACCGACTGGAATAAAAACACTATCAATAAGCTCAAAATCTTCTTGTGGCTCATCATAAATATGTTGTACATTAAATTCCATAAATTCTCCACTCTTTAAAACAAAACCTATAGGACGCCATTCAAAAAAAACAGATTCCATTTCTTTTGTTTCATCATTTATGTAGTAATTTATGTCAACCGGTTTAAAAATGAAATTTCTAAAAAAAGGTAATTGTTCAAACCGTGGATTAAACTGCAATTCGGTATAAACCATTTGGTAGTTGTTACGGTAGGTAAAACCTATTTCAGGATTATACCCTTGCTGAACCGTGGTAAAACCAAAATCGTATTCAATTTGGTCGTTCGGATAACTTAAAAATAAATTATATGTTAGGTTATCGTTATTCAGATTTTTAGTTTTATCAAACACTTTAGTATCTGAAACAGCAAATGAACCACCAATAAGTAGGTTTTTGTTACCAAAAAGCTCTGATGTAGAATAAGTAAAATCATTACCATAAACCCTGTTGTAACCACTTTCTGAATATTTCTGTGTAGCAATAACACCTACCGTTGATTGCTTAAAAATATCTTGTTTAACTCTAATTACAGAATAATTCGTGGTTGTGATACTGTCTTTTTTATTGGTTTGTATTGACATTACACCTATATTGGTTTTATTTAGCTTACCAAAAAATCTCACACCTCCAATTATTGGAACTTCTGTATTTTGATCAATACCAATTCTTCGGCTATAAAATGTACGTGCCCTTCCTACATTCATTTCATAATAGTTTTTCCCTTCAAGAAAAAATTGGCGTTTTTCAGGATAGAATAATGAAAATCGTGTAAGGTTAATTCGTTTCCTATCTGCTTCTACTTGTGCAAAGTCAGTATTTATAGAAAAATTTAACTTTAGGGTAGGTGTAATATCAATATTAACTTCTCCACCAATTTTTTCTGTTGTTTTTAGCTCATCTCCCACTATTTCAACACCACCCAAAACATAAGGCATTAACTCTATTTTGGTTCCTTGCTTAATATTATTAATACCGTTAAGTTTACCGCCCTGTGATATTTTTTCAATTTCATACAGCCTTGACCAGCCCTGCCACAAAAGTTGTTCTCTTTTTCGCCGAATATTCCGTTCGAAATTAATTCCCCAAA
>JAOZNO010000842.1 GCA_029933755.1 Bacteroidales bacterium
GAGCAGATTATTATATAATATTCGTTTCATCTGTATATTTTTGAATGTTTTTGATGATAGTATCTCCAAAAAAGTGTTGCAAATATACAAATTTATCTCCAAAAAAATGTCGAAGTATGATTTTTATCTCCAAAAAAATGTAGTAATGTAAATATTTATCTCCAAAAAAAAGTAAATATTGCTAAGTTTATCTCCAAAAAAATGTAAGGTAATTTTGTAGTTAGCTTTGTGTCAGATTGTTACTTAGATATTTGTTAGTGGTGATATTCAACAGGAATATTAGCTTGTTTTCCTGTATCGCCAAACCGAAAGGCTAATCATTAAAATAGCAAATATAAGGAGCGAAATAATCTCGGGGATAATATCTGTAAAACCAGAACCTTTAAGTAAAATCATTCGAATTACTCTTATAAAATAAGCAATAGGGTTTATTTTATTTAAAATTTGTCCCCAGTAAGGCATACTTTCTACGGCCGTAAACAAACCACTCATCAAAATAAATACAAGGTTGAAGAAAAATGAGAAAAACATGGCTTGCAATTGATTTTCGGTAATGGTTGAAATGAAAAAACCAATGCCCAAAACAACTAATAAATATATTGATGCCACTGCAAAAACTAAAGTCAGACTACCAACAATCGGAATATTAAACATCAGTTTTCCGAGTAGTAGTCCTAGTGCAAGTTCAAATAGTCCAATTACCCAAAAAGGAATTAATTTACCAATAATGAATTGATGTTTTTTTATGGGAGTAACATTAATTTGCTCTATGGTGCCGATTTCTTTTTCACGCACCAAGTTCATCCCCGAAAGGAACATTCCAATAATGGTAACCAGTAAAACTAAAATACCCGGAACCATATAGGTTTTATAATTAAGCTCAGGATTATACCAGTGCGAATATTCTATATTAATTTGTTTCATTTGATTCTGGCCTTTTGAAACACCATACCAATCAACGATAATATCTTTATTTAATGATGCAATAATTGAAACAGCATAATAATTGCTTAATCCGGCAACAATACCATCAATGGCATTTATTAATATTTGAACCTTTCCTGTTTTTTCACGCACCAGTCTTTTTTCAAAGCCCGAAGGAATTACGATTACCACATTTGCAAGGTCATTGTAAAGGTTTTCTTCAGATTCTTTTACAGAAAATGTACTATTTACAACATTAAAAAATGGGGAACCATTAAATTTTGATACTAATTGACGGGATGTTGAACTTAAATCATGATCAACAATAACCATATTAATATTGCTTATTTCAAAAGTAGCTGCATGAACTAATATGATTAACTGGATAAATGGTACTACAAAAATAATCGGGAGCATGCTTTTGTTCCTGAATATTTGTTTGAATTCCTTTTCTAATATAAATTTTATTGTTCTCAATTTTAAATTTTAGATTTATAATTGTTAGAGACGCACGGCCGTGCGTCTTTACGTGCACAAGCTATTTAATTACCAGTTACTAATACACCAGTTACTAATTTTCATTCAAAAGTTAGCATATCAAGACTTTCCAAGTTTTAAAAACTTTGCAAGTCACCCAATAATCATTAATCATTCGAAATTACTCAAGTCTTATTTTAAATTTTTTAATGCTCATTGCTAAAAAGAAAACCGTAAAACCAACTAAAATAAGTGTTTCTTTCCAAACAAAACTGAATGTTGTTCCTTTCAACATAATATTTTTAATGATGACAATAAACCACCTTGGTGGCATCAGGTTAGCAAAGACCCGTAATATCCAAGGCATATTTTCAATTGGGTAAATAAAACCTGAAAGCAAAATAGTTGGTAATAGTAATCCAAACATTGATTTCATCATGGCAGATTGTTGATTATCTGTTGTGGCTGAGATTAATATTCCCAGTGAAAGCGCCAATAGTATAAAAAGCACATTTTCGGCTAAAAGTAAA
Source organism: Bacteroidales bacterium (assembly GCA_029933755.1). GTDB lineage: Bacteria > Bacteroidota > Bacteroidia > Bacteroidales > NBLH01 > NBLH01. The sequence continues at coordinate 1,932 of JAOZNO010000842.1, forward strand.
GCCATGTTACCTTGTACCGGCATCCCAAAAACAAACATTCCCAAAAAGATAATTACCACAGCATTAATAAAAGAAAGTATTACATAAGGTGTTACTTTTCCAATGATTATTTGTATCGGGTTTAATGGTGATACCAGAAGAACCTCCATTGTGCCGTTTTCCTTTTCACGGGTAATTGAAATGGAGGTCATTATGGCTGAAATTAACATGAGGATCATGGCCATAATGCCCGGTATAAACATAAATACGCTTTTTAATTCAGGGTTGTAAAACATACGGGTTTCGGTAACAATCTGCATGGGCAATTGAATTTGGCTATTTAATTCGCTTGCATAATTCATTATTATTGCTGAAGTATAGCTTACTAAAAGGTTTGCTGTATTTGGGTCTGTTGCATCAGTGATTATTTGAACATTTGCTTTACCGTACTTTTCAAGATTTTTGGCAAAATTGTTTTCAAAAATAATTACTTCTTTTACATGTC
>JAOZNO010000843.1 GCA_029933755.1 Bacteroidales bacterium
TTTAGATAAAATAGGATCTTTACGCTTTTTTTTCCAACCTGAAACTAAATCAAAATTATCCTCCTTAATCAAACGAAACAATTCAGGTATTTCATCAGGGCTATCCTGCAAATCGGCATCCATGGTTATAACAACATCACCTTTTGCAGCATCAAAACCACAATAAAGCGCTGCTGATTTCCCATAATTTCTTCGGAACTTAATACCTTTTATTTTCTGGTTCTTTTCTGAAAGTTGCTCAATTATATGCCAGGATGTATCAGTACTTCCGTCATCTATTAAAATAATTTCATAAGAAAAACTATTTTCTTTCATCACCCGTATAATCCATTCAGTTAATTCGGGTAAGGATTCGTCTTCATTAAAAAGTGATATTACTACTGATATATCCATAGATTTTTAGCTTGCAAGTTACAGTCTGCAAGTTACGAGATGATAAGAAAAGAACTCGCAACCTGCAACTATTCATTTTTTTATTCTACATCATCAAAAACTTCTGCGGCATCTTCCTTTTTAAGAAAAATTGAAGTGATTAATGAGAAAATAAATCCCATAAAAGTTAAAGTAGGAATCGAAATTGCGACCATAATTCCCGGAGTCATAAAGCCTTTCACCATTTCCATTGATTGCTCTACCTGATCTTCTGTTAGTCCTTGATTCAACATCTCTGCCTGTTGCATTTCTATTATTTTTCCAATAAAGTCAGGATCAATAAATATAAAGAATACATAAGAATAAATAGCACTTAAAACAGATGCGAATAATGAAATAAGAACTCCATAACCAAGAGCCTGAGCATAACTTATTGTCCCACCAAGAACATTATCTCTGTATTGAATTGTAAAATATACAATTCCTGCTATTAATAAAATATACGAGACCCAACTAACCCATTTTTCCAGACTCAGATCAAGAAAATACATCAAAATAGAATAAATAATAAGTACGACACCTAGAATTACGCCCCCATTTAGAGCATTCTTCCATACATTTGGCTTGTTTTCCATAATAATTAGATTTAATGGTTTTCTGAATAAAAATTAATTAATTTATTTAAAAAGCTATTTACTACCCTATTAAGCTTACAGGATATTAAAAACACAACTCTTTTTCATCATACAAAGAAAATAATTTGTCGGAATTATTCAATATAATTTGCTACAAAAAAAAATGTTTTTACTTTTGCCGCTGGGTAAGTCTCATACGACCAGCTCCTGCTGAACTCCCCCAGGACCGGAAGGTAGCAAGGGTAAGCGGTTGTAGCGGTGCGATATGAGTAGCTTACCCACTTTTTTTATTTAATTTTTGCAAGAAAAGCCAACTTCTGAGTTTCGCTTGCAATGAAAAATGCTCACTTACAATAGTAAACTGCGCTTTTACATTACTTCGTAAGCTTCCGCAGTATCGGAACAAGCCTTAAACTTGACATTTTCTTTTCAAAAACAAAAATTTTCGCTGAAACTATTTTAGTATCTAAACAAAATAACATATTTACTTTTGTCACAAATATATAACATATGAAATTTTTTATTGACACAGCAAATTTAGATCAAATCCGTGAAGCACAGGATTTAGGAATTTTAGATGGTGTAACAACTAATCCATCACTAATGGCTAAAGAAGGCATTAAAGGTGATGAAAATATACTTAATCATTACAAAACCATTTGTAAAATTGTAGATGGCGATGTTAGTGCTGAGGTAATTGCCACTGACTACGACGGAATGATTAAAGAAGGTGAAGAACTTGCTGCATTACATGAGCAAATTGTAGTTAAAGTACCCGTTACAAAAAACGGAATTAAAGCAATTAAGTATTTATCCGGTAAAGATATCAGAACAAACTGTACTTTGATATTTTCACAAGGCCAGGCACTATTAGCTGCAAAAGCGGGTGCAACATATGTTTCGCCATTTATTGGACGTTTAGACGACACTTCTACTGATGGGGTTGATTTAATCTATAAAATAGTAGATATGTTTAACAATTATGGTATTGAAACACAAGTACTAGCTGCTTCAATCAGACATACAATGCATATTATTCAATGTGCTGATGCCGGAGCTGATGTAGCAACCTGTCCATTAAATGCAATTTTAGGTTTATTAAATCATCCATTAACTGATAAAGGCTTGGAACAGTTTATGGCAGACTATAATAAATTGAATTCTTAACCCACCAGTGGGTTTTATTAACTCTAAATAGTTAATTTTTCGATACTCTTTTGCATCGAAAAGTATAATATAAAAGCAAATTTCTTTGGAGATTTGCTTTTTTTTTATTCCTATAACAGAAAAAACAATAGCAAAACAACAGAAAACCAATAGCAAATTGTTATTTTTACCAACAAAACAATCAATAGGAAAAAAAATGAAAACTAAAAAAAAGATACTAGTTGCTATCGATTTTGAT
>JAOZNO010000844.1 GCA_029933755.1 Bacteroidales bacterium
AAGCTTTCTACTTTTGAAGAAGGCTTTTTTTGCATTATTACCAGTCATACCTAAGTTCTGCTATGTCAAACCTTATATTACAAATAAATATCTTACAGCAAATACACTTATTAAGCTTGTAATTAATGCGTTTCATTTTCAAATAATAAATCAAGATGGCAGTTTTTGGATTATTCTCAAAAGATAATAAAGATAGTTTAGACAAAGGTTTGGAAAAAACCAAGGAGAGTGTCTTTAAAAAGCTATCCAGAGCTGTTGCAGGAAAATCAACAGTTGATGAAGATTTATTGGATGAACTTGAAGAAGTGTTGATAAGTTCAGATGTAGGTGTAGATACTACCTTGAAAATAATTGAGCGTATTGAAGCTAGAGTAAAAAAAGATAAATACTTTGGAACCGGCGAATTGAATAAAATATTGAAAGAGGAAATTGCTGATCTTTTAAAAGAAAACCAAGCAAGTTCAAATAAATTAGACGAAAATTCATTTTCAGGTAAAAATGGTAAGCCTTATGTAATTATGGTAGTTGGTGTAAATGGTGTGGGAAAAACAACTACAATTGGAAAACTTGCCAACCTATTTAAAAAAGCTGGTAAAAAAGTTTATCTGGGAGCTGCAGATACTTTTCGAGCGGCTGCTGTTGAACAACTTGTTATATGGTCAGAAAGAGTGAGTGTACCTATTGTAAAACAAAAAATGGGTTCTGACCCAGCCTCTGTTGCTTTTGACACATTAGACTCGGCAATTAAAAATCAAGCAGATATTGTGATTATTGATACCGCAGGAAGATTACATAATAAAATTAACCTGATGAATGAGCTGACAAAAATAAAAAAGGTAATGCAAAAGCTTATCCCTGATGCTCCTCATGAAATTCTTTTAATTCTAGATGGCTCAACAGGCCAAAATGCATTTTCACAAGCTAAAGAGTTTATAAAAGCTACTGAAGTTAATGCAATTGCGTTAACCAAACTTGATGGAACTGCAAAAGGCGGTGTTGCAATTGGTATCTCAGATCAATTTAAAATCCCAATTAAATATATTGGTATTGGTGAAGGTATTGAAGATATACAGATTTTTAATAAAGTAGAATTTGTAGAAGCACTTTTTAAATGATAGATTATTGAAAAAGCAAGCTATTTAAACGATTTAGCTATTTCAGTGAAAAAACAAAAAGTAAATATAATAACACTTGGCTGTTCAAAAAACACAGTTGATAGTGAACATTTGGCTGCACAACTTAGAGCAGGAAAAACGGAAGTTGTTTTTGATTCTAATACCACCGATGCCAAAACCATAATAATAAATACCTGTGGATTTATAAAGGACGCTAAAGAAGAGTCAATTGATACAATCTTAAGATTTGCACGTGCTAAGGAAGATAAGGAAATCGAAAACCTATACGTAATTGGATGTCTTTCTGAAAGATATAAGGATGATCTGAAAAATGAAATAAAAGAGGTTGATCAGTATTTTGGTGTAAATGATTTGGGGAAAATATTAAAAACCTTAAATACAAAGTATAAGGATGAATTGATTGGTGAACGTGAACTTTCAACACCAAAACATTATGCCTACCTAAAAATATCAGAAGGCTGTGACCGGACTTGCTCTTTTTGTGCCATTCCTTTAATTCGAGGAAAACACAAATCCATTCCCATGGAAACTCTTTTAGACGAAGCTAGAAAATTAGCGGACAAAGGTGTAAAAGAACTAATTTTAATTGCCCAGGATTTAACTTATTACGGAATAGATATCAATAAAAAACAAATGCTCGTTGAGCTTTTGAAAGAATTGGTTAAAATTGAAAAATTGAAATGGATACGTTTACATTATTCATATCCGGCAATGTTTCCTGACGAATTAATTGAATTAATTGCCAAAGAAGATAAAATTTGTAACTATCTTGATATTCCGGTTCAACATATTAGTGATAATGTGTTAAAAAATATGCGTAGAGCACATAGTCCAGAATCAACTATTGAGTTAATAAAAAAAATAAGGAAATCTAACCCTGAGCTTGTTTTACGTACCACTTTACTAGTTGGTTATCCGGGTGAAGGTGAAAAAGAATTTGAAGAATTAAAAGAGTTTGTACAAAATACTAAATTTGATCGCCTTGGAATTTTCACTTACTCAGAAGAAGAAGGTACTTTTGGTGCTGCCAATCACAAAGATGAAATTAAAGAGCAAACAAAAACAGAAAGAGCAGAAGAAATCATGTCAATTCAGGAACGAATTTCTTTTGAACTAAACCAGAAAAGAATTGGAAAAACCATGGAAGTCCTGGTTGACCGAAAAGAAGGTGAATTCTATATAGCACGCTCTGAATATGACTCACCTGAAGTGGATAATGAAATTTTAATCTCAACAGAAACTCATAATTTAAAAATTGGTGAGTTTTACAAAGT
>JAOZNO010000845.1:0-988 GCA_029933755.1 Bacteroidales bacterium
TCAAAAGAAAAAATTTGCTTGCAGGAATTGGTGCAAGTTGCAAACAAATTGTACCTCAAATTGAAACCGGTCAGGGATATGCAACTAGCGAATCTGTAAGTAGTATTAACGGAATAGCCTTTCTGAAAATTAAAACTTCACCTATAACCATTAAATTAGAAGGAGTTTATGGTCAAAATATTCCCGATGTATTAAGTATTGGCGGTTTTGCAATAACTGACTCAACTGATATAACAAAAGGATTTGTAAAGTACTCGCCCTTATCAACCATGTCGGTTTGGACTGACATACATTCAAATGGCAAAGCTGTTCAGTTTGGAATTTTTGCTGGATATACCAAAAATTTAGGATCTGCTGATGATATAGTAGGGCCTATTTATGGTCTGGGAACAAATATTGAAAGTCTGTACAGAATTTCACCCCGAATTATGCTTAATTCCGGTAAAGTACGTTTTGCTGTGGAAGGTGAATATACCCTTGCTAATTATGGAAGTACCCGGGATATAAAAGGTATACCTACCGATTTAACAGCCGCCGATAATATGAGAGTGCTTTTTGCTGTTTATTACTTTTTTAAAATATAATTACAGGTTTTTCGTAAAGAATCACAAAGGCATCACAAAATTAATCAAAAAACTCCAAATCACATGAACAGTCAGGGTAGTTGCCAGGGCAATCGCTTTTAAAACATTATCGGTGTTCTACACCTATTTTTATTTAAAAAAAGTAACAGCCCACCTGCTGTCAAAGCTTTAATAATTACTAAAAACTGAGTTCGATGTAAGAATTTAGATATTTAGTTGAAAATCTAAATTTTCGGCGCTTTAGAGACTGTGTGAAAACACTAAAAAAATGAATTGGCCTGGCATTTATGCCAGGTTTAACGATGATACCAGCGATTGGACTTTAGCCCAACTATTTGATAATTAGGCTAAAGCCATATTGTTGCTTGATTGAATCACCGGCATAAATGCCGGTGCAATTCAAT
>JAOZNO010000845.1:998-2408 GCA_029933755.1 Bacteroidales bacterium
TAATTGTAAGTCTTTTAAAGATTCAAAAGCATCTAAATAAATGTTTTTGCTTAATGGTCAAGTATGAAACTCAATTAATAGAGGTGGCCTTAATTATTACTATTTGAGAAAATGACAGCATCACAAATAAAATGCTTGATTTTTATTGGACTTTAGCCCAAGTATTCAATAAGTTTGGCTAAAGCCGAATTTCAGATTGATCAAACCACCGGCATAAATGCCGGTGCAATTCAATAAATTCATTTACAAATTAGTTTTCACACAATCTCTTTAGAGCGAGGAGCTATGCAAGTAAAGGTGTTTGAAATTTGAAATATTTTGTAAATTATTTTAAAATTACAAAATATTTCAAATTTATTTAGCTCGTGTAGTCTCTTGTTCACTGGGTTAAAACCCAGTGCTATTGATTATCTGTCAATCACACATCCATCTTACAAATTGCTTATATCGAACTCAGGTTAAAAATAATTAGCACATTAAAAGTTTATAAGATTTACATTTTTAGTTTTTTCTCATTTTACAGAACAGGCACAGATTAATAATTCCAAAATTATCTATCTGTTTAAAATATTTTATTATTTTTATCAAAAATTTCAACCTACCTACCCACGATTAATCTTAATTGGTATATTAGCCAACATTAATATATTTAATTAATAATCAAACTTTTACACTAATGAGAAATTATAAAATTCAACCATTTAAAGTGGTATTTTTACTATCTGCAATCATGATGATTGCATTTTCATGCAAAAACGAAAAAATGACTGAAAAATTTGACGGCTATGAGCTTATCGAAAAGCGCTTTGTTAAAGAGGCAAATGCTGATGTGTATTACTTAAAACATATTAAAAGCGGTGCCTATGTTGTAAAAATTGCAACAGATGATAAAAATAAAACATTTGCAGTAGGTTTTAAAACCGAACCGAACTCTGATTGTGGAACACCACATATCATTGAACACTCTGTTCTTAATGGATCAAAAAAATATCCTGTTAAGAGCCCATTTGATGAACTGAGTAAATCATCACTTAAAACTTTTCTAAATGCTTTTACAGGTTCAGATTTTACATTTTATCCTGTAGCAAGTATGAATGAAAAAGATTATTTCAACTTAATGGGTGTATACCTTGATGCCGTATTCTTTCCTTTAATTTATGAAGACGAAAGAATTTTTAAACAAGAAGGCTGGCATTACGAGTTAGCTGATAAAGAAAGCCCGATTATCTACAAAGGTGTGGTATATAATGAAATGAAAGGAGCATTCTCAAATGCGGAAAGCGAACTTGGTTTTCAAACAGATAGAATTTTATTTCCTGATAATGGATACGGTCTCTCTTCAGGAGGCTATCCGCAAACAATACCTAATCTCACTTATGAAAATTTTCTTGCATTTCATAAAGAAAACTA
>JAOZNO010000099.1 GCA_029933755.1 Bacteroidales bacterium
GTTTAACAAAAAATAATAAGTGCAAACTTTTATAAAAAGCAAGGGTTTGGTGAATCCCTTAGCTTAAATAGGTAAAGTGAGAGCGTGGCTCATTGGCAAACAGCGTATTAAAGCAAATTAAGCAACACTGTTAATTTACAAGCCACGCCCTCACTAACAATTAGCAGCTAAGCAAAACTTATACAAACCCGTCAGACCGCTGGGAGCGGTCAGACGAATAAAGCTAAGCAGTCAGGGTTTGACTCAGTTATTAAACAGTAAATAGATAAATATTTTGAGCAAAAACATATTGCAAGTCAAGCCCTAACTTTGCGTAAAGCATTCTAATAAATCCGGTATAAAAATAATGAAATAGGAAGCATAGCGAAGGCTTCAGTTGTTAATATGATAGATGCCAAGCTTAATAATCGCTTGCAATTTGCCAGGATATTCACGCCTTCGCTTTTTAAATCAACAAGGGTTTTGTGCTTTTTTTTAGGAGATTAAATAAAGTTTAGATTTGTCCAAAGCATATATTTTTTTTCATCCCCGAGTTGGTATTTGCTAAAAAACATCATTTTCCATAATAATACACCATTTAACTATTGGTAAATAGAAGCCACCAACCTAAATCCAATAGTAAAACAGAGAACAACTACCTAATTCCAATAGTGTTGGATATTTTTTTGTATATTTGTATCAAAAAGAATGGAAAGGGAAATTGAAAAATATTTGATACAGTGGCAAAAAAGCCCAAACCGGAAACCTTTAATTTTGCGTGGCGCCAGACAGGTTGGTAAAACATATAGTATTGATAAATTTGCCAAAACCAACTATAAGCATTACCTTAAAATTAATATTGAACAGGATAAACAACTACAAAGTATTTTCGAAAGTAACCAGCCACTACAAATTATTGACGATTTAACGGCATTATACCAAATTCCGCTAAAAGATAATGATAGCTTATTATTTATCGACGAAATTCAATTAGCTCCAAAGGCTATTATCTCTCTTCGTTATTTTTTCGAGCAAAAACCAAATTTACATATAATTGCAGCTGGCTCGTTGCTTGATCATACACTTAATGAAATACAATACTCTATGCCTGTTGGTCGTGTAGAATTTGCATATATGTATCCTTTAAACTTTAAAGAATTTTTATTGGCACGTAGGGAAAACGGACTCGTAAATTTTATTGAAGATTATACGCCCGAAAGCTTGTTTAGCTCAGCAATACACCAACGAATTAGCGAACATCTACGATTATACTTTTTCATAGGTGGTATGCCGGAAGCTGTTGACACTTACATCAAGACAAAAGACATGGTAGAAGTAGAAAAGGTTCATTCCAGTATTCTTACATCAATTCAATACGATTTTGCAAAATATGGCACACGTAAACAACAAGAATATTTAAAAGATGTATTACATTATTGTGCCAACAATATTGGACAAAAGGTGAAATATGTAAATATTAATAGACACACACACTCCAAGCTATTGCAAGATGCTATTTTAAAATTAGAAATGAGCAGGATAATACATCTTGTCCGCCATACAAAATCGTCAGAAATACCACTTACGCAATATCAGGACAATAATGTTTTCAAGCCCTTATTTATGGATATTGGAATGGTATGTCACCTGGCAAGAATAAAACTAAGTGATTTGCGTAATTTGGCAAGTGATTTTGAAGGCGGTTTGGCGGAACAGTTTGTAGGACAAGAACTTGTTGCAAATAGTGCTTTTTATACCGAGCAAAAGCTAAATTATTGGACACGAGATGCAAAAAATGCAAATGCTGAAATTGACTATTTATATCAAATAGGCAATCAGGTGTTTCCTGTTGAAGTTAAGGCAGGTAAGCGAGGCACTTTAAAATCTTTACATGTATATTTAAGCGAGAAAAAGAAAAAAACAGGCATTCGCCTTAATATAGACATCCCCAGCTACGGCAAAAACTTAACTGCAAAAATTAATTTGCCTGATAGTAAAGAATTAAAATACGACTTGTTATCCTTGCCACTTTATTTTGCAGGAAAGCTACAATCTTATATTAAACTTTTTACCTGAATCTAACAATACTAATTGGCTGCTGTATTCATTAATTAAGAACTAAACATATTATTTTAGCATAAAATATATTTTTATTAAATCACAAACTGCAAAAAGTTTAGGATATACCCTAATCTTTCTGCATATTTACATAAACATCAGGATATAACAATAAATGGTTTTGTGCTATGATTTTACGAAGAAAATACCTTGCCCGAATTGAAGGATATATAAACAAACCTGTAATAAAACATAGCCTTTAAGCAGTTCACCTACGGCAAGCCTTTGGCGACCGAAGAATTAAAACCGCTAAAAGGCACAATAAAAAAACTTTTTAGCGGTTTGCACCGCTTAAAAGTTATACCAAAGCGGGAACATACCGAAAAAATACTTAAAGTTGATTCTTTAAACATTCAACACACAATATACAATTTTCAACATACAATTAAACGACCTCTACACAATGGATTTGGTACGTCAGCAATTTTTAAAAATCAATGCTTAGTTTTCAATATAATCATCAACTCTCTTTTTTTCAGTATCAAAATTAATTCCAAGAAGAATTATTTGGCGTTTATCATCAGTATATTTTTCAGCATATTTTTTTGTTTTAATCTGTTCTATAGCTTTTTTTGCCGACTGATTTATTTTAAATTCTATAATATAAATATTGTTATCGGTTTTAATAATCGCATCAATTCTGCCATCAATTGTTAATACTTCTGTTTCTATCTGATAACCTGTTAATTTCATCACCAAATAAAACAAAGAATGATAATATTTTTCTTTATCTTCAACAATAGAATATGGAATGGTTTTTAAAAGAGTATTGAAATGAATAATAAATTTATCTATTTTATTATCAGAGAAACTGTCGGCTATTTTAAAAAGTAAAGACTGAGTAATATCAAAATTACCATTTGTGAGCGTAGTTAAAATATGTTTTGAAAATGCCTCTGCAACTTCATTATTCGGATATGATAATTTAATTCTTCGTGTGCGTAAATCTATACTTTTAATGGTTAAATACCCTGTTTGAAATAATAAAGAATTTAATTTCAGATTTTTAATGTCATATTTATCAAGTACTTCTGTTGAAGTATATGAGTTTTCAATATCAAAAGCTGTAAATTTCTGATTTTTAATAATTTCCATCAACATAGTTGGTGTACCTGTTGAGAACCAATAATTCCTGAAATCCTGATTTTTAAACAGATTCATCAATGAAACAGGATTATACAATCTTGTTAAACCGTCCCAGGAATATCCGTTGTACCATTTTTTTATTTCGGTCATTATGTCCGGGAAAATATCCTTGTAAAATTCAGCTACTTCTTCAATGTAATTAGAAAAATATTTTACTACCTCTTCTTTTGTCCAACCTGCAATTTGACTAAAATTTTTATTGAGGGTAATGTCTTCCAAATTATTCAAATCAGAAAAAATTGAAACATGACTAAATTTTGAAACCCCTGTAATAAATAAAAATCTCAAATATTTATCTGCATCTTTCAAGATAGAATAAAAACTTTTTAATGTTTTTAGATTTTTTTCCGCCTGTGGAATATCATCCATATAGTCAATAATTGGCTTATCGTATTCGTCAATAACTATTACAACCTTCCCTTTTTTGGAAAGTTTAATTATTAACTCTTCAAACTTTTCAGGATAAGATTTTTTTTCTAAGGTAACATTATTATTATTCGCAATGTCAGACAATTGATTGTATATTGCTTGTTCTAAGCCAATTACATTGTGCCCTATTTTTGAAAATGAAATTTTGATAACAGGATGTGATTTTTCCCAATCCCATTTATCGTAAATCCACAAATTTTTGAAAAGTTCTTTATTTCCAAGAAATAATTCTTTTAGCGTATTTGCAAGCAGTGATTTTCCAAATCTTCGAGGCCGCGACAAAAAATAATAGCTCCCTTCAGTTACTAATTTATAGATATTTTCTGTTTTATCTACATAAATACAGTTGTTTCCAATTACTTCCGAAAATTCTTGATGACCAAGTGCAAGTCTTTTTTTCATAATGCAAGTTATCTGATAGAACAAAGATACGAAAAAGATAAATCTTTTATATATTTTTTATCCTTGTCTAAAAATTTATCTCAAAATAATTACTTGTATATCCGCAAAGGCGGCTTCTTGCATAAAAATAAAAGTATGAATTTTTGAATATACAATAATCAAAATAATCCTTTCATTATAATGAAATTTTCACTGTCTTTATCGTAAACTTTTCATTATGTAGAAAGTAACAAAGTATACAGAATATTTTAAAAAACATCTCTATCCTGATTAATTCCCCGCTAGGCGGGGCAGGCTATGCGTTTTTTCTTATTGGAATTGAGGCTCAGGTAAGCAAAACTTATGCAAACCCGTCAGACCGCTGAAGCGGTCATACGGATAAAATTGCATCTGAAATATTATGATTGACTTAACAATAGCAATTCGTAGCTAAACAGTAAGGCTTTGACTTATTTATTAAACAATAAATAGATAATTAACTCAAGCAACAATATATTAAACAGTCAAACCCTGACTTTACGAAAACCATTCTAATAAATCCAGTATAAAAATAATGAAATAGGAACCATAGCAAAGGCTTGGGTTATTAATGTACTGGATATCAGTATTAATAATTACTCGCAATTTGCCAGGATATTCAAGCCTTCGCTTTTTAGCCAAACCTACTAATTGCCAATATTTCTGCTTACCCCATTATTATTATTCAAGGATGTTATCAGGCTTGCAAACACTGCTTAATCCTGTATAAAAAACAAACTATAATCCAAAATTAATATAATTATATTGAATTACAATTTTATGTTTGATTTTACTCCCGAAAACCCTGACAGGGTTGTGCTTGCAAAACACACTAGCCACAAACAACTACTACACAGCCTATTACTCAATCCCTGTCAGGGTTCTTTTTCAAACATTTCACCTTTTTAGACTGGACTCATAAAAAGAAAAGGATATTGGCTTAAAATGATTACGCACCTTTGGTGCTGAGCATGTTTGTGGATTTTAGCATTGGGCTTCATGCTTCGGCTATACTCAGCAACCACCCAATACTAATGATTGATTCACACTTGATGCTAGCATTAAAGGTACATAATTAGCTTATTGATAAACTTGGTCAATAATAAAACTTAGCCTTTAAGCGATTTGCATCGCTTAAAGGCATTTGAACAAGCCTACTAGACAAAAGCATAGAATATTTTCCCATAAATTTGCAAAACACAATAAAAGTTAATATATTGTTCTTTATTAAACAAAATGCGAGATAAAGGATAATATTATGACTGATATAGATATTTTACTAAATCAAAGTAATCCAAATTATTTGGCAAAAAAAATTGCAGAGAATTCAAAAAATAAGCGAATTAAATCCAATTTTACACAACACGAACTGTCTGAACGTTCAGGTGTTAGTCTGTCAAGTTTAAAAAGGTTTGAACAAAAAGCAGAAATTTCTTTGGCAAGTTTGCTTAAAATAGCCATTGCATTAGATGCAACAGAAATGCTCATGAATCTTTTTACCGAAAATCAAGCAACAAGTTTAGATGATTATATTAAAGAAAATACACACACAAAAAAACAGAGAGTAAGAAAGCGAAAAAGGAAATGAGAAACACAGAACTTATACATATTAAATTAAATAATATAAATTTAGGGCGATTACTTCTTGGTAAAAAAGGGAGTACTCTTTTTGAATATGATAATCAATGGCTTACAAACGGTTTTTCAATCTCACCATTCTTTTTACCATTAAAATCTGGTGTTTTTGAAGCAAAAGCTGAGCCTTTTTCCGGTTTGTTTGGTGTATTTGCAGATTCTATGCCGGATGGTTGGGGCAATTTATTGTTAGACAGGTTTTTAATGGGCAAAAAAATACAACTTTCATCACTAAACATACTTGACAGGCTTGCTTTTGTGGGTAATAACGGCATGGGTGCATTAAGTTATGAGCCGGATCACAGTTTCCTTTACAAAAACAGCACTCCAAATTTGAATGTTATTGCAAACCAGGTATCTGAAATCCTATCTGAACAAGCCGATTTACCAACTATAAAATCACTTCTGGAACAAACAGGCTCTTCTGGTGGAGCAAGGCCAAAAATATTGATAAAACATGAAGGAAGTTCCTGGATGGTAAAATTTCCATCAAGTACCGACCCCGAGGATATTGGTGAAAAAGAATTCTTTTATTCTAAATTAGCAAAGCAATGCGAAATAGAAATGCATGAAACACGACTGTTTGAAGATAAATATTTCGGCACACGTCTTTTCGACAGAAAAGGGAATAGTAGATTTCATGTTCATTCTGCAAGTGGTTTATTACATGCAAGCCATCGCTACCCGTCTTTAGATTACCTACAATTAGCACAAGCGACTATGGCATTAACTAAAAATGCAAAAGAGCTATCTAAGTTATTAACACTTATGGTTTTTAATGTTGCTATCGAAAATAAAGACGATCATGCAAAGAATTTTAGTTTTATATATAAAAACCAGAATTGGGAGTTAAGCCCTGCCTACGATTTACTTAAAAGTGATGGTTTTGGAGGAGAACATGCAACATCTGTACTTGGAGCAGGAAATCCAAACAGAAAAGATATGATGAAATTAGCTGATGAGATAAAATATCCATCAAAAGAAATGACAAAAATAATTGATAAGGTTTTTGATATTTGTAACAATGTAGTTTAGGTTTTCTTGGATATTTGCATAAAACTTAGCTTTTTAGCTGTTGGTATCACTTAAAGCTTATCCCAAAATATTTAAACCAGTGTCAAAACAAACTATAATCCAATAATATTATAATTATATTGAATTACGATTAATTTTTACCATATTTGCATAGATAATCTGCATTATACAGATTATCTACGTAATAATACATCAGTATGGATTTATTAATAGAGAAAAAATTATCGAAATATAAAACTCATATAATTGATTATGCTGCTTTAAAGAGCATACTTGTAAACATGGGATATGAAAATATTAACGATAAAATAAATAATTTAAAACAAAAAGGTATTATTAAATCCCTGAAAAAGGGGTTTTATATCCATACTTCATTAATTAATAAAAATATTGTTTCAAAAGAGTTTATTTCAAATAATTTGTTAGAAAGCCCGTCCTATATATCACTTGACTATGCCTTGTTTTTTTATGGTTTAATTCCGGAAGCTGTCCATGAAATTACCGCAGTTACGACCAAACGCTCAAAAAAATTTAAAACTGATATAGGCATTTTTTCATATAGGCACATAAAAAAAGAACTATTTTCTATCGGTATAAAAACCGAAAACACCAAAAGAGGAAATTTCCTGATTGCTGGTAAAGAAAAGGCTATTTGCGATAAAATATATTTTACAAAAGGTGTTGAATTAACTTCCAAATCATCTTTGATTGAATTTATAGAAAATGATTTAAGAATAGATACAGACGAATTTGCAAATTTTAATATCAAATTTTTTTCAGAATATTACCAAATTTCAAAATCAAAAAAAATCAAAATTTTAATGAATTTAATAAAGGAATCATGAGCATCATAAAGCAAATGCTGTCGAAATACGATATTAGTTCTGAAAATGAAATTCTAAATGCATTAAAAGAAATTTTTCAGGAAATAGCATTATTAGGATTATATAGAGGCAATTTTTTTAGTAAGGCAGCTTTTTATGGTGGAACTTCATTAAGAATTCTATATGGTTTAAACAGGTTTTCTGAAGATTTAGATTTTTCACTTTTAGAAAAAGACAGGAATTTTAATATTGAGCATTATTTTAAATATATTACTAACGAGTTTGATGCTCTTGGGATAAGCATAGAATTAAGAAAGAAAAACAAAAAACAAAAATCCTCAAATATCCAGTCTGCTTTCTTGAAAAATGATACCTCAATTCATACACTTGATATAAAAACTGAAGATTTAGAAAGTATACTTGAGGGCATTAATTACCAAAAAAAAATAAAAATAAAGATTGAAATTGACACTAATCCGCCTTTAAAGTTTCAAACAGAGGCTAAAACACTATTAATGCCGATAACTTTTAATATTGTTTCTATGACTTTGCCAAACCTTTTTGCAGGTAAAATGCATGCTGTATTATGCAGAAATTGGAAAACACGAGTAAAAGGGAGGGATTGGTATGATTTTGAGTGGTATGTGAAAAATAACACAAAACTAAATCTTGAACATTTGCAAGAAATAATGATTGAAAGCAATGATTTTGAACAGAATAAGCAACTTGATAAAAAGCGATTTGTTGAACTGATGAATAATAAAATTGACACATTAAATTTAACAAAAGCAATTGAAGAAGTTAAGCCATTTATTAAAGACCTTAATATATTTGACTTTTGGTCAAAAGATTATTTCAGATTATTAACTAAAAAAGTGGTGTTTATTTAACAAATACCACTCAGAACGACACAACTGGCTGTGATAAAAAGTTATAAATCCTGATATTTTCATTCAATTTACAGACAAAAGCTAGCCTTTATGATTTTTTATTTTTAATAAATACATGATGAAACTTTTTTATTCAAGGATTTTAGTAAGCTTGCTTTTTGTAAGTTTTGCATTTTCATCCTGCAAACTAAATTACAAATCAACAACTTGTGGTTTTCATATGCATAATGATGTAAATATTCCTGATAGCAGCATTTATTTAAACACTTATTCATTATATGCCAAGCCAGGAAAAGATGCAGAAGAAATACTTGTGCTGAATAAAGGTGAATATTGTTTTCATTATAATCATTGTCAGGGAACTGAGCCGGTTAAGGCAAAGCTGGAATTATTTCATGAAAATTCCGAAAAAAGTATCTGTGTGCTGGATTTTGGTTTAGCCAAAACGGAGAATATAATCTTTACCACGCCAGAAACCGGGAAGTATAGGCTTGTTGTGCAGGCTGCGTCTAAAAGACAAATTACTTTCTTTTTGTGCTTCAGGAAAAGGTTTCGTGAGAACTAGCCTGATTAATTCCCCGCTAAGGCGAGGCTATGCATTTTTTCTTAGTTGGGATTGAGGCAAGCCTGTACAGAACGTAGCTGAAGTAAATCTTAAAGCTGCCCGCTAGCCAGCGGACTGCAAGAGGTTTGCAACAGCCTGTCCAGAACTTTGTTCGGGAAAAAGTCCGACAAAGAAAAAGTGCACCTTTGGTAAATTTATCATTTTTAGATATTTTTACTACCTTGGTTTAAGTTGCAGATTGGTAGATAATTAATAAAGTACCTGATAAATTCATGAACCTTTAGCTCATACGTAGCATAATTAATCAGGTTAAATAACCCAATTGCTTACACA
>JAOZNO010000846.1 GCA_029933755.1 Bacteroidales bacterium
TATTGAAGGCTCCCACTGTTTTTTTCATCGTAGAAAGCTTGTCATCATCCAAATTATTACGTTCTAAACCTAAGTTTACCGCTAACTGCACTTTATTTTTAAAAATTGCGGTATTTGCGTTTATGGTAAAGTTTTCTAAATCATTATTAAAATAATATGCACCCATTGTTTCGTAACCTGGATCAATTCTTTCATATGCTACGCCCAAACCATAGCCGGTGCCCGAATAATTAAAAGCTCCTTTAAGTGCATCGTA
Organism: Bacteroidales bacterium; assembly: GCA_029933755.1. Taxonomy (GTDB): domain Bacteria; phylum Bacteroidota; class Bacteroidia; order Bacteroidales; family NBLH01; genus NBLH01. The sequence goes on from JAOZNO010000846.1 coordinate 257, forward strand.
AAAGCTGCTTGAAACCCTTGGCGTAAATAGTCCTGGAATATTGCCATATAAAACAGGAACATTTTCATCCTGTTTTTCTGCCCTGATATCGCGGGTAATAGCACTACTGGCATATTCAAAATTGAATTTAAACGCTTTTGCAAATGTTTTTCCTCCCTGAACACCTAAAACAAGGTTTTCACCGGGTTTTATCTCCCAATCTTCTGAAACAAAATACAATGAATTAGCTTCGTCCTGTGCTTTAAAAAATATCAAATCAATAAAATCAGCATCTTTTTTTGCTCCAATTTTAAAACCATAGCCCGTTCTTTTGTAAACTGGTGCTATGTTTTGACTGGTATCCTCTTCAATTGCTTCGTGCAAACGACCGTACATGGCACTAAAATTAAATATTTTACCGGGTGTAAGCTCTGCTCCACCGCCTAAAAAGGTATATCCATTTAAAGTGTAAGGTGAAAAAGTCATGTTGCTGTAACCGGCATATAGTTTTGCCCATTTATAATAAGGTGCAATACCTATGCGGTTAAACGATTGCAAAGGTGGAGTGTTGTAGGCAAATTTCTGATCGGAAAATGAGAAAGATACAGGAAAATTCCAACCATAAAATGATGTGTTAATATTTCCCGTTAGGTAATAAGTATAAGGTTGTCGTCTGCTTTCAATACCATTTACATTATAAAATACCTGGTTCGCAGTTATACCGCCCGAAAACTTAAATGGTTTTTTCTTAAAGCGGTCAAACACATGTTCTACATCTTGTGCGGATGCAACGCTTGTGATTAGGGTGAGTAGTATGATTGTGAGTGCTTTCTTCATGTTAGAATATTGTCATTTGCTACGCTGTCATTGGTCATTTATTGATTGATACTAGCTGTTAGCTACTTACTAAAATTTCACTACTACTTTTCTGCTAAAATTTGATTCTGAACCATCATTAAAAACAGCTTTTATCCTGTATGCATATTTTGTATTTATTTTAATGTTTTTATCAATAAACTTACTCTTATTTGCATCAACTATTTTATAATACCGCATTGGCTCATCGCTTTTGGCTCTGTAAATCAGATAATGTTTTAAATCAATATATTTATAGTACCAAGATATAATAATTTGTTTTGTTAAATTATCAGGCTCCGCTTTCAGCTTTTCAATTGCCGGTTTTATTCCTGAATTAATTTTGCTGGCAAATACCCATTTACAGTGTTCCGATTCATTATCACTATCATCAACTGCAATCATTGTATACTCGTATAAAATACCTGTGCTTATTTTATTGTCGATAAAGGAGTTGACCGAATCAGCAATGCTAAATGTTTCAACTATTTGTAAATGCAAACTATCTTTTTCTTTTCTGTATAGAATTTGTTTTACCACATCTTTACTTGAACTGTTAATCCATTCCAGCTCAACACCCATTGTAGTCGATTTTACCAGTTTAAACAGAGGCGGTATTGGTGGAATTATATCCGGTTTTATTAGGGTAATTGCATCCGATAACTCTGATTGATTAAAATTACGATCTACAGCGGCAATTTTGTAATAAATTTTCTTGCTTAGATTATTAATCTTAATTTTTTCAATGTAAAATGTATCTTTTATAGCCTCCGTTGTAACTTGTCCAAATTCAGAATTTTTAAAATTAGACCTAAAAACCCTGTATCCATCAATATCTTCTTCTACTCCCTTTTGCCAATATATCATTACGGTGCCTAAACTATCAATTATTGCGTTGGGTGTATGTGGTTTTGCCGGAGGAAAACTATCTACCAATTGCACAAAATAAGGAAATGAATTATTGGTTTGTTTATTACAATTAAAGGCTCTTACGATATAGTAGTTTGATGATAAAGGGGTTTTATCTGTAAATACTCTTTCATCAGGATTTATATTATCAGCAATTTCAATGTAATTACCACTCTCTTTATTAGCTCTAAAAAGGGTGAAATATTCAATATTGGTATGTTCTTCTGATACTGTCCATTCTAGTTCAACTATTTTATTATCAATAATATTTGATGAAATTATTTGCGGATTAAATTCTTGCTTTGCAAATGCCTGACCGGAAATGGTATCAGACCATGGCCCGGTTTCTTCAAAAGGGGTGCTTCCTTTAATACGGTAATAATAGCTTTTGTTATTTTCGGGT
>JAOZNO010000847.1 GCA_029933755.1 Bacteroidales bacterium
TATTAAGGACTGCGAAAAAAAATGTTCCATTTTAATGCTAACTAGCTAATTGTTAACAGAGTGAGGCTCTGACTTTTTTGAAATAAGCTATAGTTTAAATCAGGCAAAGCGAAGGTGTGGCTCATTATTAAACAGTATGTTCTAACAAATTTATTTTAGTTTTAATTTACAGGCCACGCCCTCACTAATAAAAATATATTTTAATCCAGGTTTAAAACATATCCTTAATTTCGCAAGTCTTTTTACGCATAACTGAAATTTACAGTTTTCTAGCGAGGCCTTCGCTCCAAGCGAAGGCCTCGCTGAAAAGCATTATAGAAGTTAAGAGAAGTGGGGGCGCGACTCCAAGTCGCACTCCCACTGAAAATATGCAAATGAATTAACTCTCGTTTTAATTTACAAGCCACGCCCGTTGAGCTTAGGCTATAAATCAAAATAAAAGCAAGTTCGGCGGTCGGCTTTGCCGCCGTCGTTCTATTTCTACAGGCTTTGCCTATTAAAGACGGTGAAAAAAAAGTTTCATTTTAATGCTAACTAGCTAATTGTTAGTAGAGTGAGATTCTGACTTTTTTGAAATAGGCTATAGTTTAAATCAGGCAAAGCGAAGGTGTGGCTCATTATTAAACAGTATGTTCTAACAAATTTATTTTAGTTTTAATTTACAAGCCACGCCCTCACTAATAAAAATATATTTTAATCCAGGTTTAAAACATATCCTGAATTATTCATAAAAATTAAATAAAGTTTTTGATGTTTTAAAGAACTATTCCGAAAGTATTCGATATAATTCAAGGTTTAGATAATAATGATGACCTTCAATTTCTTTCTTCTCCAACACTTGCATGTCACATAACTTATTAAGGTAATCCCTGGCAGTATTTTCCGAATAAATTCCAGCATCAACCAGTTGTTTTACTTTTGTTAATGGCTGAGTAAACAAGAATGCTATGAGATCTTCTGGATTACGGAATTTTCTGTCATCTTTCTTTACAAATTCTAAAATTGAATCTTTTGCAGACACAATTTCATTAATTTTATGGAAGGTAATGTTCGATGTGTTTTCAATGGCTCTTAACATAAATAAAAACCAGGCCTTCCAATTACCTCTTTGTGCAACACCCATTAACCCCGAGTAATAATCATCCTTATGATCTAAAATATATTGACTAAGGAACAATATTGGAATATCCAATAGTCCTTTGTTTGTCAAATAATTAATATTGAATATACGTCCTGTTCTACCGTTTCCATCACGGAATGGGTGAATGGTTTCAAATTGAAAATGAGCTATAGCCATCTTTAGTAGATGATCAATTCTATACTGTTCATCATCATTCAGAAAATTCACAAGGTTATCCAGCTTAGCTTTGATTATTGTTGTACCTCTGGGTGGAGTATAGATAAGCTTACCTGCATTTATTCCTGTACCTCCTTGTTTAATAGTCGTATTTAAAAAGTCGGGGCGAATTCCATCAGTTGTTTGTTTTATTTCCTGAAATACATGTATAAAGTAGTCTTGATTAAAATGTTTGTTTTTTTGCAAATAGTTATATCCTGACCAAAGTGCTTCCCGATATCTTAAGACTTCTTTGGACGCACCTGTTGTTTCAGTATTTTGATCGCTGTATGCTTTATATAGTTCATCATCAGTTGTAAATATGTTTTCAATCGCACTAGAAATTTTTGCTTCCTGCAAGCTTATTGTATTAATTAACAGCCCTTGATTTGGAATTACAACACTACGGCCATGAAGTCTTGCCAAAGCTGCTTTCGCATCTCCAAGCTTTTCCAATATTTCAATTGTTTGATAAAGCTCCTTTCTTATTGGTAATAAGGGAAGATTATTCCAAGGAACATTTCTGTTTGGGTTAATAGGATAAAGCATTTCAGACATTAGTTAATTGAGTTTTTAATGTTTAGTGGAATTCAGACCTCAAAAATAAGAACTAAAACCCAGTAAACATTAAAATATTAAAAAAATAATGTTTTGTCATATTTTGGTATCAAAATTAAGGTGTAAACAGATAGCAAACATTAAATAACACATACCCCGTTGAGCTTAGGCTATAAACCTAAATAAAGGCAAGTTCGGCGGTCGGCTTCCGCTTGCTGGCGGAACAGGTTTTGCTGCCGTCGTTCTATTTTTTCAGGCTTTGCCTATTACACATAGATTAGCTTGCTTTTGAGTAATTGTGCACAACAACTCCTGCACACACAGAAATACTTTAGTGATAATTCGAGAATATTACCGGAAAACAGTATCTTTATCGAAACTTTACTAAAATTGACAGCAAGAAACTACTTAAAACAACTCTTATCTTTTGAGGAATACTCTTTCTCTTTGGAAGAACTACAAAGAGAAACAGCTAAGAGTAAAACTTCTATCAGAAGTGAATTGTCT
>JAOZNO010000848.1 GCA_029933755.1 Bacteroidales bacterium
TTAATTAAAAGATATGAGAAGTTGGCAGTAATCAGTCTACAGTATGCAGTGGCTCCACAAAGTCTGCCTACTGATAGCTGAAGACTATTCACATTTCGTTGAAAGTCAGCAGTTCTCAGTATCGAGATGGCAACTCAATGTAATACAGTATCTTTATTGCCTACTGAAAACTGCGTACTCTCTAACAAATTAACAAGAAACCTTTTTTTAATAAATATACTCAACTTTATGGACACACTCTAAGCTGAATAATTCCTGAATACCTTAGTTTTGGGAACTAATCCATTACTTTACTCAACTAAGCACCAGTTTTTATCCATTAGTCAAAATGAAATTTTATCTGTAATTTCTGGAATTTGCACAATTTTAGTATCTAAACTATGTTATATTACATCTAAGGTTGTCAAAAATATTTTTACTTTTGCGCCCTCGAAAGGTTAAGGATAAAAAATGGCTAAGAAAAAGGAATCACAATTAGTAAAAAAGAATAAATTACCAGAGCAAAAATACATTCAAAATCAGCAAAGGTTAAGGCAAATTTTAGATTTGGTGCCCCACATGATTTTTTTAAAGGATTATGATGGTGAGTTTTTGATGGCGAACCAGGCATGTGCTGATTTTTACAATATTGACACCAAAGAGCTTGTCTATACAAATATTAATACGCTGCACACGAATAAAGATGAGCTGGAAAGGATTTTACTTAACGACCGAAATGTTATCAATAATAAACAAAGAATTGAATTAGAAGATACCATTTTAACAGATAGCAAAGGGAATAAAAAGAATTACAAAACAACAAAAATACCATTTACCGATCCATTAACAAAAGAAACCGGTTCGCTTGGAATTTCCCTAGATATTACTGACCAAAAACTTGCAGAAAAATCTAAAAATAGTGCAAAAGAAAAATACCGTTTACTGGTTGAACGGGGTAGTGATGGCATTATTATTCTGCAAAATGAAAAAATTGTTTTTTCAAACAATCAAGCTGCCCGAATTTTTGGTACCGATCAAAAGGAGTTTCTGGACAAAAACATTACGGATTTTATTGGTCAATCAGAGTATGAAGAAGTTACTGCACGATACTTACAAAGTATAAAAAACAAAGAAATTGATTCATTTTATGAATCACGATTTTTTAAACCAAATGGTGATGTTTCATATATCGAGATAAAAATAAGTACCATAAATCTGAATTCAGAAAAATCACGATTTATATTTATTAGAGACATTACCAAAAGAAAGTTGGCAGAACAACTGCGTGAAAGAGATAAAAACATGCTTGAACAAGCACAAAAAATATCTAAACTGGGCAGTTGGGAATTAAACATGCTTACCAAACAAATATACTGTTCAGAGGAAGTTTTCCAAATACTGGAAGTAAAAGATAATTATAAGTCAAAAAGAGTTAACTGGTTTATGGATTTTATCCCTAAAGAAGAAAAAAGGGGAATCTTTAAGGCATTCTTAAAAAGTTATCGAACAGGAAACAGGTGTGAACATGAATTTCCGATTGTAACAGCCAAAGGAAATAGAAAAATTGTACACTCACAAAGCCAGGTATTCACAGATAAGGATGGTAAAATAATCAACGTAATTGGTACATGGTTGGATATAACTGAACGTATTCAGTTTGAACAAATGTTAAAAGAAGCAAAAGCGAAAGCAGAGGAATCTGACAAGCTAAAATCTGCGTTTTTAGCAAATATGAGCCACGAAATACGTACACCCATGAATGCGATCTTAGGTTTTGCTAATCTATTAAAAATTCGGGATATTGATGAAGAATCAAAACTTGAATACCTTGATCATATTATTCAGTCAGGTGATAACCTGCTAAAGCTGATTAATGATATAATTGACATATCAAAAATTGAATCGGAACAGCTTAAAATACAAAAAACTTCTGTTAACATAAATGAACTTCTTGATCAGGTGTACAATCGTTATGAAGAATTGCTTACAATCAGTCATCCGGGAGAAATTGAGCTACACCTTGAAAAAGCCATACCAGGCAGTGGCTTAACGATTGAAACAGATCCATACCGTTTACAACAGGTAATTGCTAATTTGTTAAATAATGCAATAAAATTTACAAAAGAAGGTAGGATAGAATTTGGGTATAAAGTTGAAAACGGAAATCTTAAATTCTTTGTTAATGATGATGGTGTTGGTATACCTGTTAATATGCAACATTTAATTTTTAAAAGATTTGGCAAACTTGAAGATCCTGATAAAATCAACCTGAGTGGAACAGGCTTAGGTTTAAGCATATCGAAGAGCTTAGTTGAGTTACTGGATGGTGATTTGTGGTTTAACACAAAGCATAAAGCAGGTGCTGAATTCTTTTTTACGATACCCATAAAAGAAACAAAACTTAAAAACCCTCTACCA
>JAOZNO010000100.1 GCA_029933755.1 Bacteroidales bacterium
GCTGACTTTTAACAAAATGTAAAAAAATAAATTATTACAAAAAGACTGACATTATAGACACACTCTAATTATACTGAAAACGGTTTAAAATTTGACTTTTGAAAAGCACTTTCGTCCTGATTGTCAGTAAGTTTAACCATTTAACAATATAACAATTTAAAGTATATTATAAGATAAGCATTGCATCACCGTATGTGCCAAACTTATACTTTTCCTTTTTAGCAACTTCATACGCTTCAAAAAGGAAATCGTATCCTGCAAAAGCCGCCGAAGTCATTATCAGTGTTGTTAAAGGCATTTGAAAGTTTGTAATCATACTTGTTGGTACACTAAAATCATGTGGTGGAAAAATAAATTTATTTGTCCATCCCTCAAAAGGCTTTAATTCGCCAAGAGTAGAAACCGAGCTTTCTAAGGTTCTTATTACCGTTGTTCCAACTGCGCAAATCTGACGTTTATGGGTTTGTGCTTTATTTACAATTTCAGTGGTTTCCATCGGAATGACAATTTCTTCTGAGTCCATTTTGTGTTTGGTTAAATCTTCAACCTCTACACCTCTGAAATTTCCAAGACCTGCATGTAAGGTAATGTAAGCAAATTCAACCCCTTTTATTTCCATACGTTTCATTAACTGCTTGCTAAAGTGCATTCCTGCAGTTGGAGCTGCTACAGCACCAATATGTTTTGCGAAAATAGTCTGATATCTGTCATGGTCTTCCGGCTCAACTTCTCTTTCTATAAATTTAGGCAATGGTGTTTCTCCAAGTTGGTAAAGAATCTCTTTAAATTCATCGTATGGGCCATCGTATAAAAATCTTAGTGTTCGCCCACGCGAAGTAGTATTGTCAATAACTTCGGCAACTAATAAATCATTTTCGCCAAAATATAATTTGTTACCAATACGGATTTTACGTGCCGGGTCAACCAAAACATCCCATAAGCGTTGATCTTTACTTAATTCTCTTAAAAGAAATACTTCAATTTTTGCACCTGTTTTCTCTTTGTTACCATAAAGTCTGGCAGGAAAAACCTTTGTGTTATTAAAAACAAAGACATCATGATTGTCATAATAATCAAGAACATCTTTAAAGACCTTGTGTTCAATTTTACCTGTTTTTCTGTCTAATACCATTAAGCGTGACTCGTCTCTTTCTTTTGCCGGATGTGTAGCTATAAATTCCTTTGGCAAGTCAAACCTGAATTTTGACAATTTCATAAATTCTAATTTTGAGCGTTAAACAATATTGTTCTTCTCTGCTTATTTAAAAATCTTTTATTAATTTTAGCGTAAGCTAAGTATTTGATATTTAGTTGAATTCTTACAATGAACGACTGATTTTCCTTAAAAACCCTCAGTAAGAGGTTCATTTTAATTATTAAGTCAGTTATTCCTGTTCTCTATTTTTTTCTTCTTGATCTATTTGAGTTTTAAAATCATCAATAGTCATAGCCTCGTCTACTTTAAATTCCCCTATTCGTGTACGCCTTAAGCCCACAAGGTATCCTCCGGAGTTTAGTTGCTTACCAATATCCCGGGCTAATGCTCTAATATATGTTCCTTTTCCACACTTTACATTGATTTTAAGCTCGGGCAAATTAAATTCTAAAAGTTCAATTTCTTTTATTTCTATAAGTGAAGGTTTTAATTCAACATTTATGCCTTTTCTTGCTTTTTTATAAGCTCTTTCTCCATTTACTCTTTTTGCTGAAAATGCAGGAGGCATTTGTTCCTGCTTTCCTATAAAGCTTTTAAGTACCTCATTTATTAATTCTGTAGTAATATGTTTCGTTGGAAATTCTTTATCAATCTCTGTTTCTCTGTCAAATGAAGGTGTTGTCGCACCTAAAAAAATATCAGCTATATATTCTTTCTCACCTGCTTGGAACTTCTCAATTTCCTTTGTTTTTTTTCCTGTACAAACAATCAATAAACCTGTTGCTTTCGGGTCTAAGGTGCCTGCATGACCAACCTTTATTTTTTTCACATTCAAAAAATGACTTATTGTATACCTAATTTTTCGAACAACATCAAAAGATGTCCAATCTAATGGTTTATCAAACAATAAAACTTCTCCTTCTGTAAAATGAAAATTTGAATCAGGAAAATCACCCATATAATATCAAGAAATAATTGTGCTCTGGTTTAAAATGACTGTGACGCTTATATTGATATCTTTTGTATTAATTTACAGGTAATTAGAAATTTAGCCCTTCGACTTCGCTCAGGACAAGTAACTGGTAATTAAAATGAAAGGTGATTTTATTTGTTACTAATTATCAATATACTAATTACTTAAATGATATAAGTTGTACTGATAATACAAAAATCACATTTATTCTAAACTACAGCCAATAATGGTTCTAAATCTCTTTATGTAAACTAGATAATACTTTTATCAAAACATTATCGACAATAATACACAAGCCTGCAAAGGTAATAAAAAATGGGACTTATTTGAAATTTATATCTGCTTTTCAGTTAACTATTTATAAACACATGGTTTTGTTTGCAAAAAGAGGATGTTTTTTGCAAAATAATTCGTAAATTTCTGAAAAATAAATATATAATATGACAAAAGCTAAGGAGAAAAAGCAAATTATTTTATGCAAAGAGCATATTGATTTTAAACCGGATAATTCGCGTGTAATAACTAAGTTTTTTACCCCCGGCAGTAATAATCGTATTTATAATATTATTGGTAGAATATTAACACTTTCTAAAGAGCAATTAAATACGGTGCTGAATGAAACAATTGAGCGTTTCAAAAATCGTCATCGTGATATAAAACGGATTTTTAAGAATAATTTTGATAAAATTAACTCTGAGGGAGATTTGTCTATGCTTGCCTTAGAGCAAAAACTTCTTATTGGTGCTTATTTTACAATGGAATATTCGATTGAGGCAGCAGCTTTATTTAACCCCTCTATTGTTCCTGATCCTTTCCAAAATGGTACTAAAAAGGATGAGTTGAAAGTTATTATCAGTTTTAGAGCTGTGGGTGAAGGACACATTTCTTCAATCGTATTTAGTGAGGGGCTTATTGATGCATCCGGAAATCTAAGTATTGAAACAAATAGTAACATGGTTGAAAAAGCCAGAATTATCCCTAATCACACATATATTAAATCTGAATTTGTATCAAAATTAATTGAAATTAAGAGTTATGATCTTGTAAAAGAGATATTTGATAATTTATTAGATGAATTTACATATACAGAACTAATTGAAAGTGTTGAACGGTTTAAGAAGAAAAAAGAAAAGAAAAAAAGAAAAAAGGTTAGTGAAAAACGCCCAAGGTATATTCAAACACTTGAAGTTTTAGACTGGCTGGCACAATCAACCTATAAAATAGAGTTTAAAAAAGGTTTGGGTATTTCAGGCAGGGTAATTTTTCCAATGTCGAGCAATGATAGTAAAGGTTTGGAAGATGCTCGTTTTGTGCAATTTACAGATACTGATGGGAGTAAACGTTTTTATGCTACTTACACAGCCTACAATGGTGTTACCATTCTACCACAACTGATAGAAACTGAGGATTTCATTCGTTTTAAAATAAGTACTTTAAATGGCGAAGGTTCTCAGAATAAAGGAATGGCTCTGTTTCCTGAGAAGGTTAATGGGAAATTTGCAACCATATCACGAAACGATAATGAAAATATGTTTATTATGTTTTCAGATGATATCAGGTATTGGGAGAATCCGAAATTGTTAAAAGAACCCGAACTTTATTGGGAGTTCTTTCAAATAGGCAATTCAGGGCCACCTTTAAAAACAGATAAAGGATGGCTACTGTTAACCCATGGTGTGGGGCCGGTACGTACATATTATATTGGTGCTGTTATGCTAGATCTTAAAAATCCAGAGAAAGTAATTGCAATTCTTGAAAAACCATTAATAATGCCCGATGAAAGTGAACGGGATGGCTATGTGCCAAATGTGGTGTATTCCTGTGGTGCAATTATTCATCAGGAAAAATTAATTATTCCTTATGCTATGTCAGATACCCGCTCGGGTGTGGCGAGTTTACTTTTGGACGAATTAACCAGTAATATGAAGTGGTATTGATTGTAAACATACAAGTGTCTATCAGTAAAGTCGGTATTTTTCTGAATATCCTGTTTTTTTGACCTTATAATGTTTTGATTATTTGTTTATCCGCAGATTATCTCAGATTAACACAGATTTAATGTGAGTGTTTATCTGCGTTCATTTGTGTCATCTGTGGACTATTCTTTAAACTTTTACCCACAATAGTTTATACTATAGCCAAAAGTTTTAAAGCAGTGACATAAGAGAGGAAGACTATTTTGGCTTCGGTACGTAAAAAAACTCAGAGATTTTATCTTCTTTTGCAACAAGATTATTGTAAATAAGCAAGTGTTTAGATGCAATAATATCCCAATATTTTTGTTGATTGCTTTCTTTAATATTTGTTCTCATTTTTACAGCAGTATTTTCATTATCAATTACTTTGCAGATGTTTGTAACAAAATCTTCATCCGTATATGATGTGATTCCGCCACCTGTATCTTCATTCCATAATTTAAAGCTTAATAAATCAGAAGTAACTGTTGGTATATGAAGAGCTGAAAACTGTGCGAGCATACCGCTTTGTGCTCCTGCAGAATAGGGCATAACAACCACGTCAGCTGCGCTCATAATTGTATCCAAAGTATGTTGAGGGAATTGCCCTTTTAAAATTCGGATATGATCCTTATTATCTAAAAATCGCATCATTCGTAATAGCTTATCCAGTTTTTCATTATGTTCAGTTATTCGTAACCTACAAGCCAAAAGTAATACTGCATTATTCACTTTTGCTAATACTTCAGGGAAAATATCAACCAATTTTTCAAAATGCTTTGTTGTTCGAAAATATCCGGCAAGTAAAACAACTTTTTTGCCATCTAAACCAAGCAATTCCTTAGCATCCTTAACTGGATTTATATTTCTAACTCCATGCGCTATAACATTGATTGGGTTCAAACTTTTATATTCTGATTCAATGAATTCTTTTTGGTATTTTTCATGAACAATAAGCTCTTTACTTAATTTCAAAATTTCAGAGGTAATTACTCTTTCTGTCCAGCCCGGACTTTTATAAACCGTATGAAGGGTTGTTACTACCGGTATACTTGCTATTTTACATCTCAATAAAAAATCAACAATCTGAATTCCCCGGTCATAACCAAATAAGCCAAATTCATGCTGGATATGTACCAGGTCGGGTGTTAGTTTAGAAACCAGATGAAATAATTTGTATGCAATATCTTTATCATCGGGACTATAGGCTTCAAATACATTTTCTCCTTTTGCACCATTTTGGCTCAATATATAAACTTCAATATTCTTGTTCTGAATTTCTTCTTGCAGATAATGAGTGTAAGTTGCTATTCCACATTCGGTAGGGGGATAGGTAGAGATATAGATAATTCTCATATAGTTAAATATTTGTTTAGTTTTATTTGTTGTTGTAAGATTGTTTTTTACAAGTAAATACCAATGTTGTTTAGTTAAACTTTATATCTTAAGGCCATCAGCCTTCACTAAACGAAATTAATGATTCCTCAATTATAACAACTGCAACAGTTTTTCGATACTTGTTTCAGCCATGCAGATATGCTCATCACTTGATCCATAATAAATTTTAATGCTACCATCAGGCATAACAATATGCCCGTTTGTGAATATCACATTGCCAAAAAAGCCTTCCTTTTCATACTTTGTTTCAGGAAACATAAAAGGTTTTTCACCAACGGCCAGTATTTTTGAAGGATCTTCAAGGTCAAGCAATAACAAATTTAAACTGTACATATTGTTTTCACCCTTTCCATGAAATATTTCCAGCCAGCCCTGCTTTGTTTTTATAGGAGGGGCTCCACCACCAATTTTTTTCATCTCCCATTGGTTCGCACGTGGTCGTAATAAACATTTATGATTACCCCAATGAGTCAAATCAGGAGAGTCGGCATACCATATTGAGGGTAAACCAAATCCATGATTGTCTGGCCTGTGTAATGCAATATATTTTCCATTTACCTTTTCCTCAAAAATTACTACATCTTTATTTAGTGGTGGGAAAATAATTCCAAGTCTTTCAATATGCTTAAAATCTTTTGTTTTGGACAGGAATGTGGCATAACCATCACTTGAAACAACCGTGTAGTTAATAAAATAATCATCTCCAATATGACTTATTCGGGCATCTTCAACTCCAAAGCTTTCTGTTTCATCATAAGGGAGAATAAATGGTTTTTCGTTAATTATGAAATTGACACCATCTTTGCTCCTGGCTAATCGCAGATGACTTACTGAAGATAAATATTCTCTCCCTTTATAAAGAATACCCCTGGTGTCTTTTAGTTTTACATCCGGATCCTTTTCAGGCACATCAAGTACCGAAAGGAAGCTTTTGTCAGTAGAAAAGTCAAAATAAGGAATAGAAATGAAGCCTGGTTTTTTTATACAGGTTTCGGCTACTCGCATAATTAGAATTACTTCATTGTTATACACAGTTGCGGCAGGGTTAAATGTGCCTACAACTTTCAAACCCTCAGCTGAGGGTTTTACCATTTGAGGTGTTATTATTGGGTTAGCGGGATTTCGAATAAGCATAGGTGAATAATTTAATTTTTGACCAAAAAGTTACGGAAATTCAGGCAGATTTCAAAATTTGAAGCTATGTATATAGCAAATAATCATTAAAAATTTTGCATTCAGCTTTTATTAGCTAAAAAACAGAGACCAACTAATCGCAATAACACCAATAATCAAACAGTAAACCGCAAAGTAAATTAATTTTCCTCGTTTAACGATATTAATCATCCAGGTACAGGCTAACAAGCCGGAAATAAAAGCAGCCAGAAATCCTACTACCAAAGGTAAAGTTCCAATACCCGATGTGTCTGACATGCTTCCATCCATTACATCTTTTAAATTGGCACCAATTATTGGGATTAATACCATAAGAAAAGAAAAACGTGCTGTACGTTCTTTGTTATTTCCTAATAATAAACCTGTTGAAATGGTCGATCCTGAACGTGAAATGCCTGGTATAACCGCAATTGCCTGGGCTATACCAATGATTAATGCATCTTTATATGTTATTTTCTTATCTCTGGGCTTAGCATAATAAGTAAAAGCAAGTAAAGCGGCAGTAAATATTAGCATGCTACCCACAAGTAAAATGTTTCCAGTAAACAAAGCTTCTACATTTTCTTTAAAAAACAAGCCTACAATACCGACAGGAATCATTGAAACAGCAATTTTAAATATGTAATGAGTCTCTTCGTTCATTTGAAAGCGGAAAAACCCCTGTATCAGTTCCCATATTTCTTTACGGAAAACTACAATCGTACTTAAAACAGTAGCCCCATGAACTACAACTGTGAAAACCAGGCTGTCAGTTGCTTCCACCCCCATAATTGCTTTACCTAATTCTAAATGACCACTACTGCTTACCGGTAAAAACTCGGTTAAACCTTGTATTATTCCTAAAATTAGTGCTTCTATCCAGTTCATTAGTTTGTTTGTTTAATTTCTACAATATTTTATAATTATTTTAAATTTAGCAAAATGATATTGTTTAAATATTCAGTCATTAATGGTCATTCAGTCATTTGCGGCTACTGAGCGTAGTCGAAGTATCGCTGTCATTTATTGTCATAGGTGCATTCGCCATTTTGTAAAATCTTGTATTTACCTACTAATAATGTTTTCGAGCTTCTTATTGAAATTTAGCTTGTGGCATATACCCAATTTACCTCTTTTTAATTTTTATATCAATCAGAAATCTTAAAAACTTAAATCTCAATCGTTTTTTCAGAATAGGTTTTGTACCTGATATAAACTCAAAAATTACTTTTGCTATTTCTACTGTTCTCAGGTAACCAAAGGATTTATGAGGATTTCTTTCCTTATTGGCTTTGTAATCATTATACACCTCAAAATCAACAACTTTTACTCCTGTACTGTTTTTGTCAAAATCACTAGACAGTAGGTCATAAATGGCTACTTTATCCTCAATGTCAGAAAAGTTAAACCATTTGGATTTTACTGATTCAGGTGTTTTTAACTTTTTTAAGCCAGGGAATTCGGTTTTTATTTCTTCGGCTATTTTACCTATTACTACAGGAAATGCCAGTGGCGAACCAAAGGTTACCAGAGTATCAATATTAAATTCCTTTTCAAATGAATATAAAACATCAAAAGCAATGATTGACCCCATGGAATGTGCCAATAAAAGTATTTCGTCATTTTTATATTTTTTTAATACGCGAATAAGTCTTTTTCGTATTAAATCTTTTATAAAAGTCTCTTCTTTTCCAATCTCCTTTTTTTTGTAATAATATGCTTCTAAATCTTTATAGTACCTATGTACAATAACATCAGTTATGTATGTGTAGTTAATTGATAAATCTTTGTTTAATAAAAAATGGGAAAAAAAATGCAATACAGATTTATTAACTTTTTTCTTTTTTTCAGTTACTGCATATTTTCTTCTACTTAATCCTTTTTTGTACGGCTCATCAATAAATAATGGATTATCTGTATCCGTAATGGTTTCGTCTAATGGCTTTTCATGCAAAATATCAGCCCAGTATACTAATTCAAACTTACAATCCGTGGCATCATCACTATATACATTTTTGAGGCCTTCACAAATAGCCTGTTTCCACCATTTTTCAAGTAGTTCCTTGGGTGGTTTATTACTTAAACCGTGTATGCCTATTATTACTTTTGCCATTTATTGGTTTGATAAACAATTTTTAATACAAGCTAGCCTGAACCAGGTATCAATAATACCAAGTACAGGCTATTTAAAACTTAAAATTCCTATATCCAGAATTATTCCTTTGGCTTTTTCATAATTGCCCAAATTTCAAATAAAAATCCGAACAACACGACTATTGGGGCGAGTACAATTCTACGAAAACTAAATAATTCTTCGCCATTAAATACATTGGGGTCGTCAGAACTGCCACCTGCCATAAGCATAAAGCCAATAATGATGATTGCAAACCCAATAATAAGGTACATATAGTTCTCTTTTCCTAATGCAAATTCTACTTTATTTTCTGTTTCTATTTTTGCCATTTTCTTATTTTTAAAAATCAATGCAAATGTAGTAAAAAATTAAATTGTTATATTGTTAAACTGTTAAATTGTTAATTGTAAACAAAAGACTTTCTTATATGGCAAGCTGAAAAACTATTTTTATCCTACCGATAATCCATCTATTACAAAATTACTACTTTGCCCGAAAACAATAGAACAATTTGGCTTTAGTTTAGATATTCTGGGATATTTTTAATATCCGTATTGCTTATG
>JAOZNO010000849.1 GCA_029933755.1 Bacteroidales bacterium
TGTAAATGATTGTTTTTTAAGGTGAGCATAACGAAGAAATTGGAATTTCCGGTCACACAATTAGAGTGTGTCGATAATGTCTTGACTTATATGATTTTTTGTATTTGAAACTTATCTTATTATATGAACAAGTTGGCAGTAATCAGTCTACAGTATGCAAATGGTTCTGCAAAGTTTGCCTGAGAACTGAAGACTGATATTGTTTCAAAATTGTAAAAAATAAAAAAAACATTGACTTTATGGACGAACACTAATTAGATTCTCAAAACAAAAGGCTTTCATTTTGAATCAATCCAAATAATGACGAGTATTCTATCCTGATTAATTATTCAGGTTATACTGTAATTTAATTTGTTTGATAAATTTGTCATAACAAAACTTTTAGTAATTTTGAGCTTTGTTTTAGAGGTTTCTAAAACTAATTGTAAAATAATTTCCATGAATACTAAACTATTATTTTTTATTATTTTTCTAATATCATCAGCATTATTGAACCCATATACTACTGTTGCACAAATAAATACTCAAAAGAAAACAACAAGTTCTATTTATAATCCTTTTATATATAAGCTTCATCCTGAATACGTAGTATATAATCAAAGTGAAAACAAAAGCCTGCTGTATACAAAAATTTATTTATCTGAGTTATTATTCAGCAATTTAGGATCTAAGCAAAAAAAACGAAGTAAAATTAAAATTGAATATAAAGTATTTCTGCCTGATAATAGCCAACAATTTGTTGATAGTGCAAGTGCTGAATTTACGATAAGGAAACAAAAGGGACAAAATAATATTATTAGTTATATTAGACTAAAAGACCAAAGCTTAAATAAATACTATTTAGAGATTACAACAACAGATTTATTACGAAGAGTTAAAGCAACAAACTACATTTATGTTGACAAAGAAGCTGGTGCCAAACAAAATTTCATAGTAAGTTCAAAGAAAACAAAACAACCCTATTTTAAAAATTTTTTCCGTCCTAGTCATTTCTTCTCAATAAAATACAATAAACCGATAGATAGTATTTATATAAAGTACTATTTTAAAGAGATACCTCTACCCTATCCTCCTTTTGCTTCGCTAAAACGTGATGACATTAATACCATTCCAGATAGTATTTGGTCTGTAAGCGGAAAAGCTGCATTTCAGTTCCACGAAAAAGAAAAAGGTTTTTACTTTATTCAAACGGACACAACTTCATCCATTGGTTTGGGCTTAGTAAACCCCGGAGAGCATTTCCCATATATAAAATCATCAGAAACTATGGTAAATCCGTTAACCTATCTTTGTAGCACAAGTGAATATAAAGATTTGATTAATAGCTCGAATAAAAAACTTGCAGTTGACAGGTTTTGGTTGGCTTGTGGAAAAAACACTTCAAGAACACGAGAACTAATTAGAATTTATTATAATAGGAATTTATATGCAAATATATATTTCACTTCGTTTACTCAAGGCTGGCGCACAGACCGAGGTATGATTTATTTAATATTTGGACCGCCAAAAGCCGTGGAAAAAAATTCTAATAAGGAAGTTTGGTTATACAGTAATCGCACAAGATCTAAAGTTCTAAAATTTGTATTTAACAGGGTTGATAATCCCTATACAGATAATGATTATATATTGGAAAGACATATTGATTTTAAAAGTTTCTGGTTTAGAGCTGTTAAAAGCTGGCGAGCAGGTACTGTTTATGATATTTTTCAGTAAAACAAGATTTAAATTCTATTATTGACGGCACTCCGAAAAGCCGCTTAGCGGGTAATTCTATTAAAAGTGAAAATGTATTAGTCTGTATATCTGCTTATTAAAAACCCGCTTAGCGGCTGAATGCAGAAAGTCACACTTTTCGGAGCAGACTCATTATTGAAAGATTGAACTTATTTTTTTTAAATTATATTGAAAATATAGTACATAATGGCACTAAAAAAGAAAGATCTCATATTTGGAATAAGAACCATAATTGAAGCGATAAAAGCAGGAAAGGATTTTGACAAAATACAAGTACAACGTGGTACGCAAAGTCCATTGCTAAAAGAATTGTTAGAATTGGCAAAAACTACGGGAATTCCTATACAGTTTCTTCCAATAGAAAAATTCAGGGTGTATTCTTATAAGAATCATCAGGGAGTAATCGCAATTCTTTCACCTATTACATACCAGAAAATTGAAGACATAATACCAAACATCTATGAAAAGGGTGAAGATCCTTTTATTCTTGTATTAGATGAAGTATCGGATGTTCGGAATTTTGGTGCAATTTCAAGAACTGCAGAATGTGCTGGAGTTCATGCTATAGTAATACCTGATAAGGGAAGTGCTGCAATAAATTCAGATGCTGTTAAAGCATCAGCGGGAGCTTTATATCAAATACCTGTTTGTAGAGT
>JAOZNO010000850.1 GCA_029933755.1 Bacteroidales bacterium
ACAACCCACTTCACCCGTTGATGACATATCTACACCCAAACCCGGATCTGCTTTTTGCAATCGTGAAAACGAAAACTGTGAGGCTTTTACACCAATATAATCCAAGTCAAAAATCGATTTAGAAGGAATCGTATAATTCTCACCAAGCATAACATCAGTTGCCAGTTCAATTAAGTTACTTTTCAGCACTTTTGACACAAAAGGGAAACTACGTGAAGCACGTAAATTGCACTCAATTACTTTAATATCGTTATCCTTGGCCAAAAACTGCATATTAAAAGGCCCTGAAATATTCAAGCCTTTTGCGATTTTTTTGGCTATTTTCTTTATTCGCTTAACCGTTTCAAAATAAAGCTTTTGTGGCGGAAACACCAAGGTAGCATCGCCAGAATGCACCCCAGCAAACTCAATATGTTCTGATAAAGCATAGGTGATTAATTCACCCTTATCAGCCACAGCATCAATTTCAATTTCTTTGGCCTGTTCAATAAATTCAGTAACTACTACCGGAAATCTCTTGGACACCTTTGCAGCCAAGGTAAGAAAATGCTCCAATTCACTTTTATTTGAAACCACATTCATTGCCGCACCAGAAAGCACATACGAAGGCCGAATTAACACAGGAAATCCAACATCATCGACAAAAGTATAAATATCATCAATCGTGGTCAATTCTTTCCATTTTGGCTGATCAATTTTCAAATCATCCAGCATCATGGAAAATTTGTGGCGATTTTCAGCCCGGTCAATATCTTCTGGTGAAGTTCCTAAAATATTTACATTTTCAGAATGCATACGCATAGCCAAATTATTTGGTATTTGTCCACCAACAGAAACCACAATTCCTTTTGATTGCTCCAATTCATTAATATCAAGCACACGCTCTAGGGTCAATTCATCAAAATACAGGCGATCGCAAACATCATAATCGGTACTTACCGTTTCCGGATTATAATTTATCATAACCGAACGGTAATCATGTTTATTAATTGTATTTAAGGCGTTAACGCTACACCAGTCAAATTCCACACTACTACCAATACGGTAAGCACCTGATCCCAAAACAATTACTGATTTACCATCATTTTCATATTCAATATCGTGCGAGCTTCCGCTATAGGTTAAATACAGATAGTTTGTTTGTGCCGGATACTCCGCAGCTAGTGTATCAATTTGCTTTACATAAGGTATGATGTTTTTTGATTTACGATAGTCCCTGACCTTGAGTAAATCGTTATCAATATGGTCAGCATCACTTTTAAAGATGAAACGTGCTAGCTGAAAGTCTGAAAAGCCTCTTACTTTTGCCTCTCGAAGGGTTTCATCAGGAAGGGTTTCTAATTTATTATAGCCTTCTAATTTATTTTTAATTTTAAAGATATTCTCCAGTTTAACCAGAAACCATTTATCAATTTTGGTGAGCTCATGAATTTTATCAATATCCAAACCTTTTGCAAAAGCCGAAGCAATTACAAAGATTCGCATATCGGTAGGATTCTGCAATTCCTTTTCAATATCATCAAAAACCAAATCGCGGTTTCCAACAAAACCATGCATCCCCTGCCCTATCATCCTTAACCCTTTCTGAATGGCCTCTTCAAAATTTTTACCAATTGACATAACCTCACCAACACTTTTCATGCTGCTACCAATTAATTTAGAAACACCTGAGAACTTGTTCAAGTCCCAACGTGGAATTTTACAGACGACATAATCTAAGGCTGGTTCAAAAAATGCCGTAGTCGTTTTTGTAATAGAGTTTTTTAGTTCGTGAAGTCCATAACCCAAAGCTAATTTTGCAGCTACAAAAGCCAATGGATAACCAGTTGCTTTTGATGCCAAAGCACTTGAACGTGAGAGTCTTGCATTTACTTCTATTACACGATACTCTTCAGAATTTGGATCTAAAGCATATTGTACATTACACTCTCCCACTACACCAATATGCCTGATAATTTTAATTGCCGACTCCCTAAGCTTATGATACTCGCTATTGGTTAAGGTTTGCGAAGGTGCCACCACAATACTTTCCCCGGTATGGATACCCAGTGGGTCAAAATTCTCCATATTACAAACGGTAATACAGTTATCGTATCTATCACGAACAACCTCATATTCAACCTCTTTCCAACCTTTTAGCGACTCTTCAACTAATACCTGGCTTGAAAAAGAGAAAGCATTGGCTGCTAATTCTCTTAGTTCATCATCATTATCGCAAAAACCGCTGCCCATTCCGCCCAAGGCATAAGCCGCACGGACAATAATTGGATAACCAAGTTTGCCGGCGGCTTCAACTGCCCCATCAATTGTATCAACAGCATAACTTCGGGCAGTGCTTACATTTATTTCATCCAATTTATTGACAAAAATATCACGATCCTCCGTGTTAA
>JAOZNO010000101.1 GCA_029933755.1 Bacteroidales bacterium
GCTTATGAAAAAAATTGTCATCTTACTTTTTGTTTTTGTACCATATTATTTATTTGCTCAGCATGCTCCAATCAAATGGAAGGATATCCCCATAGAAGATCTAAAAATGACAAGCTACGAACCAAATCTGGAAGCATCGGCAGTAATTCTTTGTGATTATGGTCAGATGTATTTTGATATAAACCCAAATGGTCAACATTTATTTTTATTTTATGATCGCCATGTACGTATAAAGATTCTTAAAGAAGAAGGAAAAAAGTATGCAAAAATACAAGTTCCATTTCATGATTTACGCTGTGAAATGTTTCAACGGGAGAACTCTATAATTCTTGATGCCCGTGTATATAATCTAGATAAAAATGGAAAAGTAATTACAAGAAAAATTAAAAAGAAGAATATAACATATCGTGATTCGACTGATTGCACCCGAATAGCAGAAATTAACTTACCTGATGTTAAAATTGGGTCAGTAATCGAATATAAATATAAAATACCAACACTGGATCTTATTTTTCCAAGATCATGGTACTTTCAAAATGATATACCTACTGTACATAGTGAGTTCCGATTCAGATTCCCTAAAGACTTCCAATATTTAGTTTCATCGGTAAACATTAATTATTTTGATGTTAATGAAGAAGATTATTACAATAAAAGCATATTTGTTAATCGATCTGTAATTGATCTTTCAGGAAAATCTTATCAGTTTGTTAAAAAAAACATCCCTGCTTTCAACTGTAAGTATTTGATTAAATTACCAAATGATTATAAACAAAAATTAAATATCCATTTGGTAAATATCAGAAAGAATACTTCTAATCAAGGTTGGAAACATTTGACCCGTTCATTAATGATAACAATAGATGAGTATTATGAACAAAAAACACCTGAAGAAAGGAGAATGATGAACTACCCTTTAGGTTTTATCATTTATCAACTTCCCAGCTGGAAAGAATTAAATGACGATTTATTAAAAAGTAAGCGTTTTGGATTACCCCTAATTATGTACTGGGACAACAAAACCAGTCTTGATAGTATTATAAATAACATTAATAATCCTCATGAAAAAATGCTTGCGATTTATGATTACATTAGAAAAAACATAAAATGGAATGGTCAATATGATATTTATACAAGAAGGGTGTTTAGCCCATTAGCTGGTAAAGTTTACAGTAAAATTACGAATAAGGTAATTAATGAAAAAAGTTTAAGGCATCCATTTGAAAACAAAACAGGAACAAGCAGTGAAATTAATTTTATTCTAATTTATTTATTGAATAAAGTAGGAATTGAAGCACATCCAATTCTTTTAAGTACTCATAAAAATGGAAAAATTGACAGAAACATACCCGATGCTACTCAATTTAATCACGTAATTGCTTCTGTAAATATAAATGGACAACAATTATTTTTAGATGCTACAGACTCCTTACGTCCTCACCATTTATTAAAACAAAATAGTATTGGAACGGAAGGCTTATTAGTGAAAAAGAAGGGTGGTGGTTGGATAGAAATTAAAAATACTGTAAAAGACAGTTTGCTTGTATATTCAAACTTAACAATAGATAGTAATTTGAATATTAGTGGGAATATTAAAAAGGAAATTACAGGCTACAATGCTTTAAATTTGAGAAAGAAGATTCGCTTAAATTCCAGTACCGAATTTGAAACAAATGAGATTCAAAAAATATTTTCTGACTATGAAATAGTTAATGTAGAAGTGGAACGTTTATATAATGAATCAAACCCTTTAATTATTCGGGTAAAATTTAACAAAAGTAATGCTTCTAAAAATAATGAAGTTATTACGATTAAGCCCATGCTATTTTCAAAATATAATGAAGATTATTTTCCTGATGTATTAAGAATTTGCCCTATTGAATTTGAATATCCTTTTTTAAAAGAATATGAATTAAACATAAAAATTCCTGATAGTTATAAAGTTGAAGCTCCTAAGAATATACAATATGAGGTATATGGAAAAAATGCTTTATTCACATATCAGATACTAAAACTAAAAGGTAGTATTGTACAATTAAAAATTAGTTTTGAGCTTAAAACCAATGAATTTCCTGCTCATGAATACAGAAATTTATCTGAATTCTTTAAAAATGTAACAGAAAAACTTAACGAAGAAATTATTATTAAAAAAGAAAAATGAACTACCCCACCTCAAGCCGGATGAGGTATCAAAAAAGGAATTACTTTTTATCAATTTCGCCCCAAGGGGCGGGAAATAAGACCCATAAGATCCCGATTGCTTTGCTTATCGGGATCAGTTCGACTTTATTATTTCAGTTCACTCTCGTTTCTGAAATAATAGTCTCCCTGATTTAAATTAACTCCCTTGCTCTATCCATTTGTGTTGGAAACATATTACTTGGAACACCCTCTTTTCCAAGCACTTTATACACCACATATCTGGCACACTCTGAGTTATCGCTCTCACAATATTTCATTTTTATAATATGTGCCATAGAAGGCATATTTGCCATTTTATCATTAAAAAAGTCACACTTTTCTAAACATTCACATTTAGCCATTTTTTTATTTTTTGTTAATATAATTTTGTCCGATTCTAAACCTGTAGATTTCAGCATAAATTTACTTATTATATAACAACTATAAAATGACTTTTATCATTTACCTTTTCTGCAACAGACAAATCCATATTTTGGGTGGAATTTTATCTAAAGAGTCAAATGTACCCGCTTTTATGGAGAGAATCTTAAAATAAGGTTCCACAGCGCTTATCACATTATACAAAGACCTTCGTGGCGGACCATGTCCTTCTCTTGTTTCATCAGCACTACCAATAAGACTAAGCCAAAGTCCATTGCTTTCAAGATGTTCAGCAACACTCTCAGCAAATTTATTTCGCTCATTTTCTTCATCAAAAGAATGAAACACACCACGGTCAAAAATAAATTCGAATGGTGCACCTTTAATCTTATCCTTAAAAAAATCCACTACAAAAAAATTAACATTCACACCCATTTCAATAGCTTTTCCTTTTGCTTGATTTATCGCTATTTCTGATAAATCAAATGCTGACACCTCAAAACCTTGCTGACTTAACCATACAGCATTATCGCCTGTGCCACAACCCAGCTCAAGAGTTTTACACTTTAATATGAGATAATTGTCAATACAATTAATTAAATTATAATCTGCCCTTCCTGTGTACCAAGGAATTTCCCCCTCTTTATATCTCTTTACAAAACGGTTTTCTTCCATTCTTTTACAATTCATTTAAGTATAAAAGTATTATCTTTAAGCACATATCTCTATTCTTATTTAAACTAAGTTCGAATAAAAAAAAATAATTGTTTGATTTTTGTTAAACTAATATCATGATAAAACAACAAATACTGAAATATTTCCAAAACCAGAAAAATCAGTTTGATCTTAATTTTGAACCCGCATTTTCAATTGCAAATGAAAAAGCTATTCATGATATGCGGGTGAGCATTAAACGCTTAAGATTAATATATCGATTTCTGGATTTTGTTTCAGATAAACAGTTTTGTACAAAAAAGAAATCAAAATTATTAGTAAATGTTTTTAAATCTGCTGGGCCCTTACGTGATGCTCAAATACAACTTTCTATTCTTGAAGAACTAAAAGAGGATTTAAAATCAAATTATCCTAACTTAAATGAATTTTTAAACATAAAACTAAAAGAAGGAATCAAAAAATTTAGAGAAAAAGGTGTTACATTCAATGTAAATGAAATAGACCAATTATTTAATTTTAGTGAAGCAGTCTTAAAAATAATTATTGATTTTCCAGACTTGCAACAAGCTTTTGAAAATTACAAAAATAATAGGCAACAAAAAATTCAAACATTACTAAAAAGTGCAAAAAACAAAATTGATTTTCACCAAATAAGAAAAAGAATAAAAGACCTTACATACCTGGCAGAAATTCAGCAAATACAGATTGAAAAGCCAAATAATGAAGTGATACATTTAAAACAATTAGGTAAAAAGCTGGGAGATTGGCATGACTTAGAAGTTTTTTTAAATGAATTAAATTCTATTAAATCTAAACAAAAAAAGACTGGTGATGATATAGAAAAAATAGAAGTGAAACTAAAACAACAACAAGAAAAAATTATTGATGAATTTTATCTGAGATATAATGAGTTTTCATAAACTTTAAGTAAACTTTAATTTGAATTTCTAAAATAAATTTGAATTTTTGCTTATAAATTAGGATTTTTGTTAAATTTGAAGTGAAAAAATTAATCTAAACTTAACATATGTTTGTATCAGTAAAAGAAGCTGTGGATTTAACAGGTATGAGCCAAACTACTATTTACAGGCTTTGCAAAAAAAGGAGCCATACAAAATTCGTTAAAAGAAAAGACAATAAATACTTTATTGAAAAAGAATATTTATTAGCAACATACCCTGAAACAGGAGATGATAATTCTGAAATTACAAATAATGAGTTTGAGAGAACAGCACTTAACACCCCCCAGGATGAATTGATTGAATTTAGTGATGATTATTCTTCTGAACTAAGTGAAAAAATTATTGATGATATTTCTGTAAAAATAACTCGACGATTTAAGCAAGCTAATAAACTAAAAATGAACAATGATGATTATTTACCTTCTCAAAAGGGAGCAATTCCATGGGAATCAATTATTGGCGTATCTATAGGCATATTGCTAATTGTAGGTTTTATTTTAGTTCTTTATTTTGGAGCAAAATAGAATCCCTATCATTAATTCAGATAAAACTTCTTTGAATAAAAATTATATTAAAAAAATACCTTATTGGGTTCGTATTACCGGACTGGCTATATCTGCGATAATATTTAGTTTTTTTTTTCTAAATCTGATTTTCCCATTACATGTTAAAAATGATTACTCAAACATTGTAATTGCTTCTGACAGCACGGTTATTCATGCTTATTTAAGTATTGATGAAAAATGGAGAATGAAAACAGAACTTTCAGAAATTACACCTCTTTTACGAAAAGCAATCATATTCAAAGAAGATAAATACTTTTATTATCACCCCGGGGTGAATGCTTTTGCCATTATCCGAGCCATATTTAACAATAGTGTTCAAGCTAAGCGTACTTCGGGTGCTTCAACTATTAGCATGCAGGTATCCAGACTGCTAAAGCCAAAAGCACGTACATATTTAAACAAATTAATAGAAATTTTCAGAGCTTTTCAACTTGAACTCCAATACTCGAAAGATGAAATCCTTCAGATGTATTTAAATATTGCACCTTATGGTGGTAATATAGAAGGGGTTAAAGCAGCCTCTTTGTTATATTTCGAAAAAGCTCCTAACCATCTTAGTTTAGCAGAATTAACAGCCTTATCCGTAATTCCAAATCGGCCTAACTCATTAACAATTGGTAAAGACAATGATACAATTATTAAAATAAGGAACAAATGGTTAAAAAGGTTTGAAAAAGAAGATTTGTTTTCAAAACAAGATATTAAGGATGCACTAAATGAACCTTTAACTGCACAAAGACATTCGGTTCCAAAAATGGCACCGCATTTTTCGCTAAGAATAAAAAACAGACATATTGAGAAAGCCAATATATATACTCATTTAGATTTAAAGAAGCAGTTAAAAATTGAGCAGCTTGTTAAAAATTATATTGGCAGATTATATAACAGAAATATTAAAAATGCTTCTGTACTGATTATTGATAACAGCAAAAACAAAGTAATAACTTATGTTGGCTCAGCAGATTTTCACAATGTAGAAGATGCCGGACAAGTTGATGGAATTAAAGCAATTCGCTCGCCCGGAAGTACGCTAAAACCTTTTTTATATGCCCTGGCATTTGATAAAGGTATTATAACACCAACGTTAAAAATCACTGATGTTCCGGTAAATTATAGCGGTTATGAACCTCATAATTACGATTCAGAATATCATGGACTTGTTTCAGTTATAAATGCACTCACAAATTCATTAAATGTAGTGGCTGTCAAAATATTATATCAATACAAATCCCATAAATTTATTAATGAACTTAAAAAACTTCGTTTTAAACAAATTCAAAAAGATGAAAAAAAATTAGGTCTTTCTGTTATTCTGGGTGGTTGTGGCGTTACCCTTGAAGAGCTTACAGGCCTATATCATGCCTTTGCAAACAAGGGGATTTATACTGAATTTAACTGGTTGAAAAACGACAGTCTTAATTCAGGATTTAATATTATTTCAGAAGCATCGGCTTATATGCTTACAGATATTTTAACGCAAGTAACCAGACCAGACCTACCTCTTGAATGGCAAAACAGTGCTGATTTACCTAGGGTTGCATGGAAAACAGGTACTTCATACGGAAGAAAAGATGCCTGGAGTATTGGTTACAATAAAAATTATACGATTGGTGTTTGGGTTGGTAATTTTTCATCAGAGGGCGTGCAGGAGCTAAGCGGAGCAGAAACAGCAGCACCTTTGTTATTTGAAATATTTAATACCATTGATTATAAATCAGATACAGAATGGTATGATATACCCAAGAATTTAGAATATAGACTTGTTTGCTCTGAAACAGGCCAAATACCAAATAGTTTTTGTACTAATCTTACAAGTGATGCATACATTCCAAATGTTTCATCAAACAAAAAATGCGAGCATTTGCGAAAAATACAACTCGCTGCGGATTCAAGCATTTCATATTGTACATCCTGTCTTCCTGAAAGTGGCTACATTAATGCTTTTTATCCAAATTATCGCCCTGAAATGATAAGCTATTTTGAAACAAACCAGTTAAAATATAGCAAAGTGCCATCACATAATCCTGAATGTGAACGAATTTTCGCAGAAGATAAACCAGAAATTACCTCACCTGTAAATAATGTAGAATACTTTATTGACAGGGCTGACACAACCCAGATACTATTAACCTGCAATGCCGCTAATAATGTAGATACCGTTTACTGGTATATAAATGATAAATTTTATAAATCAGCAGAAGCTATTCAAAAAGTCTTTTTTAAACCCGGCGAAGGTATGTTGAAAATTTCCTGTACAGATGATAAAGGGCGTAATACCAACATACATATAAAAGTAAAAATGATTAATTTTTAAATGCTAAGATTACTGTTCTCTCATTTTTTCACGCTGTAAAATTTAAGTTATTTATTGAAGGTTTCATCAAGTAATTAATTGTCAAATTACTATACTAAAAACGGCTTAAAATTTGACTTTTAAAAAGTAATTTCATCCTGATTGTCAACAAGTTTAACCATTTAACCATTTAAAGTATATTTTACTCTGCTCTAATTATAATTCAAGACATTTTTATCCGTTATACATAATGCCGATACAAAACAAACAGTTATAAATTATTAAAAAAATTATGAGAAAACTTGTTCTAATATCTATTTTCTTTCTTTTTATTCAATGCAAAACAGAAGATTTTGCAGAAAAAGGACTAAACCAAAGAAATGACTTATTCAAACCAGCTTTTCAATATTCATATAAAGAAATCATTAGCGAACCAGAATTTAAAAACCTAAAAATGTTGGGTACTGTTAAAAAAACAGGTGTTCACGGTCAAAGAATGTATGGTCAAATACTTAGAAGTTTAAGATTTCAAAACATTACAAAAAAAGTAGAAAAAAAGTATAATCTACCTGAAAACTTATTGCTTGCAATGATTATTCATGAATCAGGTGGAGTTGACCTTTTGCCAAACAGCACTGATGATGGTGGTATTGGTTTAATTCATATGCAGCCTAGCCTGGCAACACAATTTGGATTAAAGACCTATAAAAATTGCGATAAATTAGTTAGTAAAAAGCATGGCAAAGAACTTAGACAATTAATAATTCAAAATAAATACGATAGAAAAAAGCTAATTTATTACGACGATCGTTTTCATCCAATATTGAATATTGATGCAGCTGCACGAATGTTAGTATACTATAAAATGGGATACAAATCCCAAAAGACACCTTTAGAAAAAGCAATTTATGGATATGCCGGTAAATATAATTATAAAAAGTATTACAAAAATGTTTTACTTTACATGGAAAAATTAAATGATAATTTATTAATAGGTGATATCCGAAAGGATTTTAATAATCAAAATAAACTTTTAACAATTAATGGTAAGAAAGGAAGTTTTGATTTGTACATTAAGGCTCATCAGAAACAAAATATTAACTACGGATTAAAAAAATACAAATAGCGAATGATAAATATTTTAAGAATAGTGATTTCTGCAATTATTGGATATTGGATTTCGAAAATATTGGATTTAGAAGGCTTTATTCAGTTTTTGTTTTTCTTTGGCATTTTCATTGCTGTTAGTATTTTACTCGAAATTATTCGGAAAATTATTGTACGCATAAAACTTGATAGAATTAAAAAGTGAAGTTCCTAATAAAAATATTATTATTATTTCTAATATTCAATTCAGTAAATATCTATGCACAAAGGTCAAAAACAGCAGATAATTTAACTGATACTGAAAAAGAAAATATGGCAGAAGAGGCACTTCAGGAAGAAAACTATGAAAAAGCAGTGCTACTGTATAAAAAATTATTAGATAAAAAGCCTGATAACTCAAGACTTAACTTTTTGGTAGGTTTCTGCTATCTAAATACAAATTATGGTATAGATCAGTCTATTGAACATTTTGAGAAAGCTATAGCCTACTTGAAAAAGAATGACACAAATAATGCACCATTAGAGACTTATTATTACTTAGCCAAAGCTTATTATAACAATAATAACTTTAATAAAGCTATTGGTATTTTAGATAATGTAATTGCTAAAATTCCCAAAAATGAAAGTCAATATATTTTAAGAATTCAAACTTTGAGAAAAAAATGTGAAAATGGAAACAATATTTCACAAAACAAACTGGAAATAAAAGTAGAAAACCTATTTGAACTCAATTCAAAATACTCGGATCATAGCCCTTTAGTTAATCAGGATGAAACAGACATAATCTTTACGTCACGCAGAGCAGGAACAAAAATTAGGGTAAAAAGTGCAGACAAGCAATTTGATGCAAATATATATACAAGCTTAAATATTGATTCAGCATGGCAAGCACCTTATAGCATTATTAATTCAGTAAATTCATCATCTCATGAAGCTGCAACTTTTATCTCTGCAAATCGTAAAACAATGATTATCCATAAATACGACCGAAACAAAGGCAGTTTATATATATCAAGACTAAAAGAAAATGGTGAATGGGGTAAACTAGTTCACCTTGGCTCAAATGTTAATACAAAACATCGCGAAACAACCGGTAGCATTTCGCCAGATGGTAGAAAATTGTATTTTATGA
>JAOZNO010000851.1 GCA_029933755.1 Bacteroidales bacterium
AGATTATATCTTTTCACCAATGATTTTTCAATATCAATACCTCTTTTTGCATTTACAAACCGAACTTTTCCTTCAGCAACTAAAGCCGGTGTATATTTAACTTCTTCACCATAAGCTGTATTTACAGAATAATATTGATTTACATCATTTGATACAATTGGCTGAACAGTATTTGAATCAGTTTTTACAGGTGTACTAGCCGATATGCCAGGCTTTATTGGTTTTGCTACTTTGTTTTCAGCATCTAAACCTGCCTTTTTATCTTTCATTAGTTTTCGCACTTCTTTTTTAGAAAGTGGACCACGTAAATAAGAAAGCACCCACCTTGTTTGCATCAGTTTCAGTCGGTCTTCATGCGCACTTTTAAACAGAAAAACCCTACTTTTAATATTTGATAATAATCGTTCAATTTCTTTTTTATCCAGAGCATCTTCACTGCCTTTTACCAAACCATCCATTACCCTGTCCTTGTCCTGTTTAGTTTGCAAACGACCAATAAACCAACTACCAATATTTGACAAGCCTTTGTAATCCAAATCAATAGGGTTTTGGGTCGCGAGTATAACCCCAACACCAAATGCACGAGCCTGTTTCAATAACAGCAGCATTGGCTTTTTAGATGGTGGATTTGAAACAGCCGGGAAAAATCCGAAAATTTCATCCATATAAAGCAATGTCCTTAAAGAAGAAGTTCCTTGTTGATCTCTCATCCAACTGATGTAACGATTCAAGAACAAGGTGACAAAAAACATTCTCTGACTTTCATCTAAATGAGCAATTGATAAAATAGAAACTTTTGCTTTTCCCTCTTTTGTGTAAAGCAAGTCTTTTATATTTAATGGTTCTCCCTCTGTCCATGTCGAAAAACTTGGACTGGCTAAAACCGTATTCAGCTTCATTGCCAAATTTAGTCTTTGGGTTTGGGTATAGAAACTTTTTAAAGGTAAAACGCCTATTTTATCGAAAGGTGGATTTGTAACATAGCCAATTAATTCTTCCAGGGTAATACTAATTCCTTTTTTCCATAAATGAACAAAAATACTCGAAAGCAATAAGTACTCCTTACTTTGCAAAGGATCTCCCTTAAATTTTATAAGAGCAAGCAAACTACTTACCGTTGAATTAATAATCGAAGTAAACGAATCAGGGTCATCAATAATATCTTCCGATGGAGCATCAAAACTGCTTAATACTGAAAGTTGTACGCCTGCAGAACTTCCCGGTGTGTAAATAACATATTCAGCATTTTCTTTCAGCCTCTTAATACGTGATTTATCCTGATGCCATGACTGAATTCCATTATCCCAGAGAGATGCTGTTTTTGCGGCAAACTCCTTTACGCTTAAACTTTTACTCTCAGCAGTTCCCGGGTCTATCCATGGCTCAAAATCTTTTGGTCTTAATTCGGGAAAAGTTAGAAGTAAGTTCCCCATATCTCCTTTCGGGTCAATAATAATCACAGGGATATTATCAAGTATTGCCTCTTCAATAATACCAATTCCCAAACCGGTCTTACCACTTCCTGTCATCCCAATAAGGGCAGCATGTGTTGTCAGGTTTTTATTTTTGTACAGAACCAGCTCATCAGTTAGCTCTTGTGTTTCAGTATTTACCTCTTTCCCCAGGTAGAAAACACCCAGTTTTTCAAATAACGATGTTGAATCTTGCATATTTTTATCAATTTAACGAAACAGTTTCAGCTGGCTCAATCAAAGCTTAACACCTGCATTCCTGACTATTACAAAAAAACAAGGACAGGGTTTAAAATTTTAAGCATATCCCTCCCCTTGAATGAGAAATTCAAATGTAAAAACATTCTTCTTTTAAACCAAAAATCAAAACAATAAAAAAAAATATTGTAATGGTGTGTTTTTTGCTGGAAATAATTGGTACAAGATTAAAAATATTAATTCAATATATGAAGGTTAAAAAATTAATTGGGAAAAAATGCTATTTGTCGCCAATAAATGTGGAGGATTACGATCAGTATTACCAATGGCTTAATCAATCTGAAACAACTATTTATTTATCTATTTTCCACGAAATAATTACCCGCCATCGCGAAAAAGACTTGCTGGATAAATTAATACGAACTGAAAATGGCAACTATATGATGGCCATTGTGGAGAATAAAACAGATAAACTGCTAGGTAATTGTGGCTTACTTAATGTTGATCATATTAACAGAAATGCTGAATTTGGAATTTTTATTGGTGAGAAAGAAAATCGTGATAAAGGAATTGGAGAAGAAGCAACGCGACTTATTCTTGATTTTGGCTTTAATGCAATAAATTTAAATCATATTTGGCTTCGTGTATTTACATTTAATAAAGGTGCAATTGGCTTATACAAAAAAATAGGGTTTAAGGTAATTGGTACCAAACT
>JAOZNO010000852.1 GCA_029933755.1 Bacteroidales bacterium
TCTTGGCAAAAACATACAAATTGTCGGGTAATACGGGTAGAGCTGTTAAAATATATGAGCAAGTTCTTAAACTAGATTCATCAAATACGGCAGCACTAATAAGCTTATCTGGAATTTATCTTAAGCAAAGTAAATTCAAAAAATCATTTGGTATTTTTCAGCAACTACACCAATCTGACACTTTAAACAGTGAATATGTACGGCAAATGGGTTATTGCAAATACAGAACAGATGATATTTTGCTTGCATTTGAATTGTATAAAAAATCATATGAATTAAATAAGCAAAACTTGAATACAATATATTGGCTCGTTAATATATATTCCAACAGTCAAAAATATGATACGGCATATGCGATTGTAGATAGTGCAATTGCTAATTTTCCGGATAATGGGAGATTATATGCCAGCAGAGGAAATATTTCGTTTAAGCAAAGTCATCATTATCGTAGTTCTGCGGATTATAAAAAGGCAATAGAGTTAGAATATAAATCTGTATTGATACAAAAAAAGCTTGGTCAAAGTTTGTTTTCTATTAAAAAATATACTGAAGCTCAAGAGGTTCTTGAATTATTAATTGTTAGGGATACGGTTGATTCTCAGGTATGTAATTATCTTGGTCGAATATATAATGTATTAGAAGATTACGATAAGGCTCTTATGTTTTTTGAATATTCTATTGATATTTTAACACCAGGACCATTGGTGATGGCATCTATATACAGGGGGATGTCAAATAGTTATGCCGGGAAAGGGCAATATTATAAGCAAATTGACTATATAAATAGAAGGTCTAAACAACAGTCGCTAATACATTCAAGGTTTCCTGTTTCTCAGAGGTATTTGGAAATAGCTGACATTTATGACCAAAACATAAAAGATAAAAAAAAGGCCTTAAAGTATTATCAAAAATATTGGGAAGTAATTAAAGACTGGAATTTTAGTCTGGAACATAAAGAACAAGTGCTTGCTAAAATAAACCACCTAAAGGAAGATTTACATTTTCAAAATTGACAAAAAAAAGAGCTGTCAGAAAGCATCAATCCGTATGGAATGATAGCTTTTTAGACAGCTCGCTTTGAATATTTAGATAAAATATTTTTGTTTACAGCACATCAATTAATTCTACATAAAAAACCAATGTAGAGTATGGAGGGATACCACTATTTCCAGCCTCACCGTAAGCTAAATCAGATGGAACTATTAGCTGTGCAGTACCACCTTCTTTCATTAACGCAATAGCTTCATCCCAACCTTTAATTACCGAACCTGTACCTAAAGTAAACTCAAATGGTGCACCTCTGTCCCATGAAGAATCAAATACGATACCTGTTAAAGATTGCCCCTCGTAATGAACTTTTACTACATCACCAGCCACTGCCTGAACACCGCTACCTTCCTTCGTTTCAATGTAATACAAACCGCTTGCTGTTGGTTCAGTAGTAATATTATTATCTTCTATATATGCTTCTCTATCATCAATCTCCTGCTGTTTAAGTCCTTCCAGGTATTCGTTATCTTGTTCACAAGAAAAGAAGCCAATACTTAAAACTAAAAATGCTAATGTTAATCTTCTTCCTAATCTATTCTTCATACTTATTAATTTATTATATGTTACTATTATTAAAACTTATTTTATTTTCACCAATTCAACATCAAATATTAACGTACTAAATGGTGGTATTATTTTACCATACCCATTTTCGCCATAAGCGAGGTGCGAAGGTATAATAAATTTTGCTTTCCCACCTTCTTTCATCCTTGAAAACCCTTCTTCCCATCCTGCTATAACTTCTGAATTTCCGTACTGAAAACTAAATAGCTCGTTCCTGTCTAATGATGAATCAAATACACTACCATCAATAAATTTTCCTGTATAGTGAACCTGAAGTATGTTTCCGGGTACTGTATTTTTACCTTTACCTTTTTGTATTTCAATATAATATAATCCTGAAATTGAAGATTCTTCTTTAATGTTATTTTCCTGAATATATTGCTGAATACTTTCGTCTTCTGCTTTTTTTAAACTTTCTTTATGTATTTGTTCTTCCTTTTTTACTTGTTTTTTATCCAAAATACGAATCAGTTGAATATCAAAGGTGAGATTTTCTCCTTTTTTTACCCAATCAGGTATTCTAACTTTTTTAGTCTTGCTAAAAAATAAATTAGCAGGTATTTTAAACAAGGCATGTTCACCAGTTTTTAGCATAATCAAAGCCTCTTCAAAACTTGCGTCATAATCAGGTTTGTTTACACTCATTTTTATTGAAGGGCTAATTTCATCAGACTTAAACAGTATTGAGTCATTCTCATTTGCATATATAAGTTTGATCTCTACAAAATCACCTATTTTAGGATGAACACCTTGAGCATTCTCTTTAAG
>JAOZNO010000853.1 GCA_029933755.1 Bacteroidales bacterium
TGTAGTAGCTTTGCAAAGTCTGCGTACTGAGAACTGAAGACTGTTCACACTTCAAAATGGTGAAACGCATAAACAATACATAAACGCTGACTTTATGGATACACTCTAAATAGATTGATATATTTAAAGCATGGATCAACATAAATTGTCATTATCAGAACTTAATAAGCGGGTAAAAGAAACCATTCAGGATAACTTTTTTGAGAATATATGGGTTGTCGCAGAAATCGGTGAGTTTAACATAAACCGAAATGGCCATGCTTATCTTGAATTAGTAGAAAAAGAAGAAGATTCAGATAAGATTATAGCTAAGGCAAGAGCCACAATCTGGTCATATACTTTACGTATGCTTAAACCATACTTTGAAACTACCACCAATCAGGAATTAATTGCCGGCTTGAAAATTTTAGTTAGTGTTTCTGTTGAGTTTCATGAAATTTACGGTTTTAGTTTAAATGTTCGTGATATTGATCCAACTTATACTTTGGGTGATATAGAAAAGCGTAGATTAGAAATAATAAACCGACTCGAAGACGAAGGAACGATTGATTTAAATAAGGAATTGGATTTGCCTTTGCTTATTCAAAAAGTGGCAATCATTTCTTCAGCTACAGCGGCTGGATATGAAGATTTTTTGAAACAATTATCAAGTAATTCGTATGGATATAAATTTTATACAAAACTGTTTCCATCAGTTATGCAAGGTGAGCAAACAGAATCAAGTATTATTGATGCTCTTGATCGGATTTATCGGTATGAAGATTTTTTTGATGTAGTAATTATTATTCGGGGTGGGGGATCTCGCTCTGACTTAATGAGCTTTGATAAGTATTTTTTGGCGGCAAATATTGCACAATTCCCCTTACCTGTTATTGCAGGTATCGGACATGAAAAAGATGTATCCATTGTTGATTTGGTTAGTCATACAAGTTTGAAAACACCTACGGCAGTTGCTGAGTTTTTAGTTGCAAATATGGCTGAATTTGAAAGCTATATTGAAGATTTGTCTGGTAATATTAGTTCTTTAGTTCTGGAAAAAGTATCTGACGAAAAAAATAAAATTGATTCAATAGCACGTCAATTTGTACCTGATATCCAAAATCGTTTATTTAAAGAAAAAACGAAACTTATTATTGTAAGAGAAAAATTACACAATCAAAGCCTTCAACTTATTGACTTAGCTTCAGGAAATCTATATGAATATAAACATGAACTGGAGAATAATTCTCATTTTATCTTCAGAATGGAACATAAAAACCTTGAGCGCTCCCATGAAAAGTTAACATATAGAGCAAAAAATCAGATGGAAGAACAATTAAGAAAATTGAACTATTTTGAAAAGTCGGTATCTCACCTCAACCCGCAAAATGTGCTAAAAAAAGGCTACTCAATTACAAAATCTAAAGGGAAATTGCTGATAGATGCTTCTAAACTAAAACAAGGTGATGAAATTGAAACTATTTTGTACGAAGGTAAAGTTATCAGTAAAGTATCAAAAACAGAATAGCTTTTATCTCCTTTCCTTACCAAAAGTTGCTCAAAAAGCAATTGATTTGGTCACAAAAATGAAGTCTGGGGAGATTCTAAATATCTAATTGAATAACTATTTTTTAAAAAATGATTGAATATTTTACGGAATTTCCTTTATTAATTGGTTTACTGGCTGCTATGATACATGTTGTAGCAGGGCCTGATCATTTAGCTGCTGTTGGACCAATAGCACTGAGAGAAGATAAATCATGGTTGATTGGTTTGTTCTGGGGGATTGGGCACACCATAGGGATGATTTTAATTGGTATATTATTTTTCTATTTCAGAGACTTTATTCCAGTTGATTTTATTTCAGAACAAAGTGAAAAGTTAGTTGGGATAATTCTTATAATAATTGGTGCATGGGTGTTTTTTAGATTGGCCAAAAAGAAATCATCAGATAATCATAGTCATATTCATTTGCATCAAGATAATAAAGGAAAATCATATGCGCATTTTCATGTGCATCAGCATGCAAGTAATACAGATCACAACCATATTCACCCTGAAAAACAAGCTGCCTTAACTGCTGCTGGTATTGGAACTATTCATGGTTTTGCCGGTGTTTCACATTTAATAAGTCTTTTGCCTACCATGGCTTTTTCGCAGCAAACTGAAGCGGTAATGTATTTGATAGGTTTTGCTGTGGGTACTATTCTTTCAATGGTTTTATTTTCTGTGATTCTTGGATTTGTTGGCAAATCAGCTTCGAAAAATAGCAGACAGCTACCTTATTATGTAGTTAATGTGTTAGCTGCGAGTGTGGCTATTCTTGTTGGTATATTCTGGATTTATCAGAGTTGGTAATGTTTCTGTAAATAAAAAGCCCCAAATATTTCGAGGCTCAAT
>JAOZNO010000102.1 GCA_029933755.1 Bacteroidales bacterium
AATTATTGGTGTCTTCTTACTGAGACTATTTAACAATTGGGCTGCAAAAGTAACAAGTAATTTCAGCTTTCATTAATGATTTACAAAATAATATTTTCAATATAATATTTGATAACGGTTTATTATACTCCATCAACACACTAATTAAAAGCATATTACAAACAAAACATTACTTAACAAAAGTATGGTTTGTTAGAATCTTAAGCTAAAATATAAAATGAACAATTTAAAATTTTAGCAAGTGTTGAAATGATATTAAAGTTTTTAGCTATTTTTGCAAATTACAACACATAGCTGATATTTTTTTTTAATACTTTTTAATAATCTAATGAAAGGGAATTTATACCTAATACCAACAAGTTTAGGCGATACAAACTTAAATAATGTTCTGCCTGAACACAGCTTAAGTATTTTAAATCAGGTAACACATTATATTGTAGAAAATATACGTACGGCAAGAAGGTTTTTGGTAAAGGCAAAAATTCAACATAAAATTGATGATTTAACATTTTACGAATTAAATAAGCACAGTAACCCTAAGGATTATCACACTTACCTATCAGCAGCTTTGAAAGGTGAGCATATTGGGATACTTTCTGAAGCTGGATGCCCAGGCATTGCTGACCCAGGTGCAGATATTGTGAATATTGCACATGAAAAAAACATTAATGTTATACCATTAGTAGGGCCATCATCTATTTTTTTAGCCTTAATGGCCTCGGGTATGAATGGCCAAAGTTTTGCTTTTAACGGATATTTACCAGTAAAAAATCCACAACGAATAAAGCAATTTAAAAATGATGAGCAACGATCGAAAAATGAATATCAGAGCCAGATTTATATTGAAGCTCCTTACAGAAATAAATCACTATTAGCAGATATGCTGGAACAATTAAAGCCAACAACAAAACTTTGTATAGCTGTTGATATTACTTTAGAAACTGAATTTATTAAAACTAAAACAGTAAGAGACTGGAAAAAGAAGATTCCTGAAATAAACAAAAAGCCAGCTATTTTCATTTTGCAAGCAGAATAAATAAAAAGATAAATACCTATAAATAAAAATTTAAAGCGATCAAGGTTTTGCGACTTTGCAGCTTTGCAAGAAACGAAAATTTAACGAAGTATTAAAGCTATGATAGACTTTATTAAATCAACGATAGATAAAATTACAAAAAGCACTGGTAGTCAACTAGTTTATGGTGAATCAATTGTAATTAAAGATAAAATTATAATACCTGTTGCTAAAATAAGCTATGGTTTTGGTGGTGGTTTTGGTAAACTTGAGAGTAAAGAAAAACAGGATGCCAGTACTAAAGATGACAAAACCAATGAAAAAGGAAATGGAGGTGGTGGCGGACTTGGATTAAAAGCAGAACCAGTAGGTGTTATTGAAATTACTGAATTTAGAACACGCTTTATTTCCTTTAATCAGACAAAAAAAATGCTGGGCTTATTTATAGGTGGTGCTGTATTAGGAGCTCTTTTGTTAGGACGTAAAAGAAAGTAGAAACAAGTAAATATAAACATATTAAATTTTAAACTCAAATAAAAATTAGATTTATGAAAAAACAATTATCATCACTCGTAGTAATAATTGTAATTGCCCTAATTGCGGTAATTATATTAAGTAGTAATATTTTTTACACGCTGCAGCCAGGTGAAAAAGGAATAATTTTCCGACCACTTAGTAATGAACTAGATAAAGAGAATATTTTGGGTGTAGGTTTACATATTATTGCCCCATGGAATTCAATGATTATTTACGACATAAAAGAACAGAAAGTTGACGAGAACATGGATATAATTGATAAGAATGGCTTGCCTATTCATGTTGATATTTCTGTACGTTTTAACCCTATGTATAATAAAATTGGTGATTTACATGAACGATTTGGAGTAAATTATGTTAACAAATTGGTAATACCTGAAGTTAGAGCGGAAGTACGAAAAGTTATGGGACGTTATGAGGCCGAAGAAATTTATTCCACAAAAAGAGCGGAAGTTGAGGCCGAAATTATTAATGAAACCAAAAGAGTTTTAGAACAGCCTCAAAACAATATTGAGTTGCGAGCAATTCTTATTCGATCTATAACTATTCCTAAAAGAGTAATTGAAGCTATTGAAAAAAAGCAACAAGCCAAACAAGAAGCTGAAGCTTATCGTTATATATTGAAAAAAACAGATGCTGAAGCTGATAGAAAAAGAAAGGAAGCTCAAGGTGAAGCAGATGCAAACAGGATTATTAATAGCAGTTTAACACGTGAACTATTACAAATGCGTGGTATTGAAGCAACCATTAAACTTTCAAAATCTCCAAACACAAAAGTGGTAATAATTGGTAGTGGAAAAGATGGGATGCCGCTTATTTTGGGTAATAACTAAAAGAAAACTTGTAATTATAGGTTATTTGAATTGTTGTTACTATTCAGTATGATTATAGACCTCATAAACAATTATATGCCACAGATTCACAGAAAAAAATCAATAAAATAATTTTCACAGAAAAACAAGCTTTACTTGTTTTAAAATCTGTGAATCTGTGGCATTTTTCGGACAATTAGGTTGCTGAGTAGTTACGAATTGTCTAATGATAAAAAAAACAGAACCATGTAGTAATAAAAACTGCATGGTTCATGCTTAAAACAATTTTTGAAATTATGAATAGTGCAGCTAAAAATGGGATGCAGAAAATACCATTTGATCAAGAATTAATTCTTAATCAAATAGAAGCACTTGTTTATGTTGCCGATTTGGACAGCTATCGCATTTTGTATTTAAATAAACGAGCCATAGAAGTTTATGGTGATGTTATTGGGAAATTTTGTTGGGAAAAACTTCAGGAAGGTCAAACAGGCTCTTGTAAATTTTGTAATAAAGAGTATTTACTAGAACATAAAGACACAAAAA
The DNA here is from genome assembly GCA_029933755.1 of Bacteroidales bacterium. Taxonomy (GTDB): domain Bacteria; phylum Bacteroidota; class Bacteroidia; order Bacteroidales; family NBLH01; genus NBLH01. The sequence goes on from JAOZNO010000102.1 coordinate 2,911, forward strand.
AGCTGATTAGTGATAAATTAAACCCAATAAATAACAAATGGTATGAAGTTCATGAAAAATTAATTGACTGGCCAGGTACAGGATTAGCAAAATTACAGATTGCCTATGACATTTCTCATCGAAAAGAAGATGAAATTAATTTAAAAACACTTTTAAAACAACAAGAACTCTTTTCAAATATTGCACTAACTTTTAATCAACAAAAATCGTTTGCACATAAAGTAAATGAAGTTTTAAAAATTGTTGGCAAATTTGTTAAAACAGATGGAGTTTCATTATTTGAAAATTTTGCGAAAAATTCTAAAACAAAACTAATTTATGAATGGTGTAATACGGATGTATCTCCAAAAATAGATAAAATTCCAGACTTCTCTTTTGATAAACATCATCCACTCTACAAAAAGATTATAAAAGATAAGATTATTAATATCAATAATCTTAAAGAAAGTAAATATGCCAATAGCCTTAATGTATTTATTAAATTTGATGTTAAATCAATACTTTTAATTCCGATATTTTTACACAAAAAACACATTGGTTTCATTACTTTTGAGGAATGTAAAAAACAAAGGGTATGGAATGAAAATGAAATAAAACTATTGCAAACTTTGGGAAATATTATTTCCACAGCCTTTGAAAGAAAAGCAAATGAGGAAAAAAGACTGCGAAGTGAGCAAAAACTTAAAATTGCAAATGCCACTAAAGACCGCTTTTTATCAATTATCACAAAAGATTTATTAACACCGTTTTCTGATATTAAAAGTCTTTCATCCTTACTGTATGATAGTTACGACAGATGGAATGATGAAAAACGCAAACTTTTTATTAATTCTATTTTAAATTCCTCAAGCCAGGGATATAAACTATTAGACAACTTAATGGTTTGGTCTGATATACAATCAGGTAAAATAAGCTTTAAGCCTGAAAGTATTGATGTCAAAAGTGTAATTAGTCAAACTATTGAAAGACTTAAAAGCAGAGCCGACAGAAAAGAGATAAAAATAAGCGGTATTCCGGATAAGCAAATATTTGTATTTGCAGATTACCATATGTTAAACACTATTTTTCATAATCTGATAAACAATGCCATAAAGTTCACAAAATTTGGAGGTTCAGTTAGTATAAAATTAAAATTATTAAAAAAACTGCTTGAAGTTAGAGTTTGTGATACCGGAGTAGGAATTAAAAAGGAAGATTTGAACAAATTGTTTCGAATTGATATTGATCAAACTACTTTTGGACCACCAGAAGAAAAAGGAACCGGCTTAGGACTAATGATTTGTAAAGAGTTTGTAAAGAAAAATGGTGGTGATATATCCCTAAAAAGTGATTCTAAAGAAGGAAGTGAATTTAAATTTACCATCCCTTTAAGTAAATGGTACACCTACATTTCAGAATAGAAATAATTAACAATTTTCACAACTGTGAACTGCCAACTTGAAACTATTTCTTTATCCCCGTAATTTTTTGAATCTCATTTAACTTATTTAGTGCTTCCATGGGAGTAAGGTTATTTATATCCAGATTCTTAATTTCATCACGTATTTGTTTTAATACAGGATCATCAAGTTGAAAAATGCTCAACTGGTAACCCTCTCTTTCTTTCGCAAGTTTTCCAATAGGTTTTGCAGGAGTTTTGTTATTATTATCTCTTGACTGCTCTAAACTTTCTAGTATCTTTTCTGAACGTTTTACAACACTGTTAGGCATTCCGGCCATTTGTGCTACATGAATACCAAAGCTGTGCTCACTTCCACCTCTAACAAGTTTTCGTAAAAAGATAATTTTATTATTTAATTCTTTAACCGAAACATTATAATTACTAATACCGGAGAAAGATTTTTCCATCTCGTTAAGCTCATGATAATGAGTAGCAAACAACGTTTTAGCTTTGGCATTTGCATGTTCATGAATATACTCTACAATAGCCCAGGCAATTGAAATCCCATCATAAGTACTGGTTCCTCTGCCTAATTCATCAAATAATATCAGGCTTCGTTCCGAAATATTATTTAATATACTGGCTGCTTCATTCATTTCAACCATAAAAGTTGATTCTCCTAAAGAAATATTATCTGACGCACCAACACGTGTAAATATTTTATCAACATAACCAATTTTAGCACTTTCTGCCGGAACAAAACTACCCACCTGGGTTAATAAAACAATTAAAGCAGTTTGCCTAAGCAAAGCCGATTTACCCGCCATATTGGGACCGGTTATTATTATTATTTGCTGCTCTTTATCATTGAGCATAACATTATTAGGAATATACGGCTCACCATCAGGTAATTGCTTTTCAATTACCGGGTGACGTCCTTCTTTAATATCAATTACTTTTGAATCGTTTATTTCAGGTTTTGTATAATTATTTTCAATAGCCACACTTGCAAAAGAAAGCAAGCAGTCAAGCTGAGCTATTATTTGTGCATTTAACTGAACACTTGATATATAATCATTTAATGCTAATACTAAATCATTAAAAAGCTTAGCTTCAATAATATGTATTTTTTCCTCAGCACCTAATATTTTTGATTCATATTCCTTTAACTCTTCGCTTATATATCGTTCTGCACTTACCAGGGTTTGTTTCCGCACCCACTCCTCAGGCACTTTATCTTTATGTGTGTTTCTAACTTCAAAATAATAGCCAAACACATTATTAAAACCAACTTTAAGCGATGTAATCCCTGTACTAAGGGTTTCGCGCTCCTGCATTTTTTTCAGATAATCTTTTCCTGAAAAAGCGATACTCCTTAAATCATCTAATTCTGTTGAAACCCCTGGTTTTATAACATTACCCTTTTGAACTTGTACCGGAGAGTCTTCATTAATTTCATTTTCAATACGTTCAGTTATACTTAAGCACGGATTTAGCTGTTCAGCAAGTTTTATCAGATTTGGTTCTTTTGATTGTGCACACAATTCTTTAACAGGAATTATAGCATTTAGTGAGTTTTTTAATTGAACCACTTCGCGTGGATTAACTCGTAATAAAGCAACTTTAGATATTAATCTTTCCAAATCACCAATTTGCTTAATCTGCTTTTCAATACCCGATTTTGTTTCAGAATTGTTTACATAAAAATCTACTACCTCTAAACGATCTTGTATTGGTTGTATATTTTTTAAGGGTAAACTCAACCATCGTCTCATCAACCTTGCCCCCATTGGCGACCAGGTTTTGTCCATTACATTAATTAGTGCTTTTCCACCTTCATTTACAGGCGAAAGTACCTCCAAATTACGAATTGTAAACTTATCAAGCCAAACATATAATTCTTTTTCAATTCTGTTTAACCTGGTAATATGCTTATTTTCTGTATGATGAGTTAAATCAAGATATTGAAGTATTGCACCTGCAGCAATATTTCCTTGCTTAAGTGCTTCAACACCAAAACCTTTTAACGATTTTGTATCGAACTGTTTTAATAAACGTTCATTGGCTGTTTCCTTTGTAAATATCCAGTCTTCAAGTGGATACATGTAGAGTTTTGTACCAAACAGCTCTTTAAACTGGTTTTGTTTACTTCGCTCAACCAAAACCTCCTTTGGTTTAAAACTCACCATTAGTTTATCAATATAATCAAAGCTACCCTGGGCTGTATAAAATTCACCAGTTGAAAGATCTAGAAAGGCAATACCTGCATCATTTTTTTCAATATTTACACAAGCCAGGTAATTATTCTCCTTATGTTCAAGCACATTATCATTAAGAGTAACCCCAGGCGTAACAAGCTCCGTAACACCACGTTTAACAATATTTTTTGTAAGTTTAGGATCTTCCAGTTGTTCACAAATAGCAACCCTTTGCCCTGCCCTAACTAACTTGGGTAAATATGTATCTACGGCATGATGCGGAAATCCAGCCAACTCGACATAAGATGCTGCACCATTTGCTCTTTTGGTAAGCGTTATACCTAAAATTTCTGAGGCTTTTATTGCATCCTCAGAAAAGGTTTCATAAAAATCGCCAACACGAAACAATAATATTGCATCCGGATGTTTTGATTTAATTTCCAGATACTGTTTCATCAAGGGTGTTTTCACAAGACTTTTTGCCACTTTATTTTATTTTTTGTTCGAATAATATATTAAAAGCACAAATGTATTAAACAAATAACATAGAAAGTTAAACTGTTAATAACTTTGGATATTTTTTCTAAATTTGAATGTTTAATAATATAAATTGCTAAAAAGCATTTTGTAGAAAAATAAATAATGCTACATTGCAAGCCTGATTAGAGTTCGTCTCGTATATTTCACTTTTTAGTTTTTTTGGTATGTTTAACTTATTTTAAGATTGGTGGAAGTTGGCAGTAAACAGTCCACAGTAGGCAGTAGCTCTGCAAAGTCTGCTTACTGAGAACTGAAGACTGTTCATACTTCAAAATAGTAAAGCACATAAAAAAACATAAACGCTGACTTTATGGACACACACTAATTATTGTTTATTTATAATGTCTCATTTTTTAGTTTTTTTGTATGTGAAACTTATTTTAAGATTGGTAGAAGTTGGCAGTAAGCAATCTACAGTACACTGTAGTTATGCAAAGTTTGCCTACTGAGAACTGCCGGCTGTTCTTGTTCCAAAATTGTAAAAAACATAAAAAAGCAAAAAAACCTGACTTTATGGACGAACACTAAATCAATAACCTCGGAGCAAGCTCACGAGGTATGAATAGAATAGAATTTCTTTTGTCCGATGCAAGCATCGGGGAATTAAACCCACTAGTGGGATTAAATCGTTTAACCAAATCTAATATACAATGCAAAAAATATTCATTATTGGTGCAGGATTATCATCATCAACGCTTATTAAATATTTGTTAGATAATTCTGATGAACATAATTGGAAAATTTTAATTGGCGATATATCAGAAGAAACTGCCAAAAAGAAAGTTAATGGTCATCCTAATGGCGAAGCAATCAAATTTGATATCAATAATGCTGAACTAAGAAATAAACTCATTAGTGAAGCTGATATTGTTGTTTCAATGCTTCCGGCATCAATGCATTTATCAGTTGCTGAAGCGTGCATACAATTTGGCAAAAATATGGTAACAGCATCCTATGTTTCTGATGAAATTAAGGCACTTGACCAGCAAGCAAAAGATAAAAATGTTTTGCTATTAAATGAAATAGGTGTAGATCCTGGAATTGACCACATGTCGGCAATGCAAGTAATTGACCGAATTAAAGATAAAGGTGGTGAAATAACTGAGTTTGAGTCAAATACAGGTGGTTTAGTTGCTCCAAAGTATGATAATAATCCTTGGAATTATAAATTCACATGGAATCCACGAAATGTAGTTGTTGCAGGTCAGGGAACGGCTTCACAGTTTTTACATAATGGTAAATATAAATATATTCCATATCATAAGCTTTTTGAGCGAACAGAACGCATAAACATTTTAGATTTAGGTGAGTTTGAAGCTTATCCAAATAGAGATTCTCTGATGTATAGAGAAATTTATGGTCTTGACAATGTTGAAACCATGTTTAGAGGTACCATACGCCGACCGGGATTTTCTCGTGCATGGAATGTGTTTGTACAATTAGGTGCAACTTATGATAACTTTATTTATGAAGATTCGGAAAATCATACGTACAAACAATTTATAAATAGTTTCACCAAATATTGTGTTAAAAAAAATGTAGAACAAAAAATAGCTGAATATCTTAATGTAGATCCAGATTCAGCAATAATGTATAAAATTAGGTGGACAGGAATATTTAGTGATGAAAAAATAGGTTTAAAAAAAGCTACACCTGCAAAAATACTTCAACATTTACTTGAGAAAAAATGGAAAATGGATGAAGATGATAGAGATATGATTGTAATGCAGCATAAATTTGTTTACAAACTAAATGGTGAAAAAAAGAGGCTATTTTCATCAATGATTGTTTATGGCGAAGATCAAACACATACAGCCATGAGTATTACAGTTGGAACACCAGTTGCAATAGCTGTAAAAATGATTTTAAACGGTAAAATTACAGCTAAAGGAGTAAAAATACCAATTGAGAAAAATATTTATGAGCCAATATTAAAAGAATTAGAAGATTACAAAATCAAATTTGTAGAAGAAGAAATTGATTGGAAAGAAAAAGAAACAGGTGTTTAAGTTTTACAAGAAATAGCCACGAATGCACGAATAAAAATTGTGTATTCGTGGCAAAATGTTTACGCTCAAGTTTAGCTTGCCTGTCCGCCGTACTTTACACTATGGAAGGCGGGTCTGGGATATTTTTAATATCTACAATGCATATATCTGGCAAGTGATTAGTATACTCATCATTAGCAATTGATAGTAATTAACATCTATTTTTAATGACCAATGACTTAATGA
>JAOZNO010000854.1 GCA_029933755.1 Bacteroidales bacterium
CTGCTAAATTGTGGAGTGTTTCTAAGTATTTGGTTATTAAGGTAAATTAAAAACTTGACTTTTGATTGTCAGAAAAACGTCAAAACGTCATATCGCAAATAAATTAAGTACAAAAAGGGTGGTTGAAACTTTCAACCACCTTTTTTTTAGATAAAAATCCGTATATTTGTTTAAGAAGAAAAACAAATAAAAACCAAAAAACTTCAAGAAAAATAATATGGCACAAGTTACAATAGATTTACAAGCTGACATTGCCAACAAATTTAAAACTTATATAAAATTATTTGGTAGCAAAGAGTTAATGTTTGATAAGTTTATAGATTATCACATAAATAGGTTAAAGCGTGAAATTGCCCGTATGCAAAAGGAGCTTATCAAATATGAAGAAAAATACAATTTGAATACCGAAGAATTTTACCAAGGTTTTGATAAAGGTGAATTTGGTGATGAAAAAGACTACATGCTTTGGGCAGGAATATATGAACTTCAATTAGATAGCAAAAACAAATTAGCTGAGTTTGTATGATAAAGAAATATTTCAAAAAAATTGAAAATAGTTTAGACGAATTTAGTCATATAGTTGAAGACTATATAATAAACAAACAGACTTTTACCCAGGAAAAAGGATCTATTGATGGTGAAGTTTTTTTTAATGATGAAAGCCGTATGGATTTTCTTGAAGTAGTAGATACCAATAAACAAAACAAGGAGAAATATGCCTACCATTACATGGATAAAGATAATTCAATGATATTCAGATATGATAATGCAAAACACCATCCTGAAATAAAAACATTTCCAAATCACAAACACATACAAAGTAAAATAGAAGAGAAAGTAAAGAACCTAATATTAATAAGGTACTAAACGAAATTGAAGGTTACATAATTGATAAAAAGTAGAGTTTAATAGGCTTTGATTATAATAAAAAAGCGTTAAATCTGATTATATAGCTATCTTTTGAGTTAATTTATTAAGGCTGTAGTTTAGCATAGCGCATATTTTTCACATATCTGTATTATATGTATTTTACAAGTAATTAGTAGATTGGTAATTAGTAATTAAGAATATTGGACGTTCATTTTAATTACCAATTACTAATAGCTAATTACTTGTTAATTAATACATAGTATTTTGTTTTATTATGTACGCTATATTAAACCAGAGCCTTTATTAATTGTAGAAACAGCTATCCCTTTTTTCCAAACTTCATATTCGCTTATATCAATTTCATCATTAAAACTAACAGTTTTAAGCTGCATTAGTTTCAATAGTGTTTATTTGTTCCAGTTCTTTTCTTTTCTGATATTTCTCTTCTTCCAAATCATAATCAATTTGTAAGCCTAACCAAAATCTTGCACTTGTTCCGAAATATTTTGAAAACCTTAAAGCGGTATCAGTTGTTATCCTTCTTTTTCCTTTTATTATTTCACTAATTCTGGTTTGGGGAATAAAAGTATCTTTTGCAAGCCTGTATGCTGAAATTCCCATTGGAATTAAAAATTCTTCATTAAGAATTTCGCCTGGATGTATGTTTTTTAATTTTTCCATTTTAAATTCTATTAAGTTAAGCAGCAAACAAACAACAATCATTTTGCCTAAAAAATAGGTCAATGTCATTAATGATAATCAACTATTTCTACTTTATGTGCATTGTCATCCCGCCATTCAAAAATTATTCGCCATTGTCTGTTAATTCTAATACTATAAAAGTCCTTTAAGTCCCCTATAAGTTTCTCTAATCTGTTAGATGGTGGAATCCTTAAATCATTTATGTTTTGTGCGTTATTGGTCATTCTAAGTTTTCTTCTTGCGGTATCCTGAATTTCATTTGGTAATTTCCTTGAACGAATTCCGTTCCAAATTTTCTCAGCTTCTTTGTCATTAAAACTTACAATCATTAAACTAATTACTTTTAACGTTACTAACGTCAAAGGTAATGCTTTTTATCGAATTCAGACAGAATTATCAATATTTATTTATAAAAAACAATTCAACGACACACTTTGGCTTACCAGCCGCTTAATTTCACCCTTAAATTAACAAAAATATGAAAAACACATTTACAGCAATTGATTTTGAAACCGCAACAAGCCACCACATTTGTGCCGTTGGGATTGTAACAGTAGAAAACGGTGAAGTAACCGATGAATATTATTCATTGATACAACCTCCCGACAATGAGTACAATTGGCACAACATACAGGTACATGGGATTACTGAAAAAGACACAAAAAATGCCCCTTCTTTTGATGAAATATATCCGGAAATAAAAAAACGGCTTGCAGGCAGAACCATTGTTGCCCATAACGAATCGTTTGACCGTGGTGTATTAAAAAAAACAATGGCAGATTACGGTCTGGATTATTTGGATTT
>JAOZNO010000855.1 GCA_029933755.1 Bacteroidales bacterium
AAACAGGAACTAAAAACGTATATTAATAAACTTATTTTACTATGAAATTTATAATGATTACCAGTTTTGTGTTTATATCTATGTTAATGGATTGCGGTTATGAGCCTTACGAGCCATTTTCGGCTTATAAACCGATTTTAATGGAGCGTGAAGAACTTGAACAGTCAATTTCTTTTACCGGAGCACAAGAAATGATAAATACGGGTAAAATATACCTGAAAGGCAATACCATTTATATTAACGAAAAATATAAGGGTATTCATGTAATTGACAATACAGACCCATCCAGCCCTGAAAAAGCAGGGTTTATTGTAATCCCTGGTTGTATTGATATGGCAATGAAAGATGATATTCTTTTTGCAGATAATTCGATTGACTTAATTTCAATAAATGTAGCAGATGGTCCATCGCAACTTACGGTTACAAAAAGATTGATAGGTATTTTTCCTGAATTAGCAGCACCGGATAATCGAATGTTACAAAGTCAGTATCTAGTGGAAAACCGACCTGAAAATACACTTATAGTAGGTTGGGAAAAAATAGATGGGATTTATTAGAGCTTTTATTCTAAACAACAAATAATTTAAAAAATTAAAAGATGAAGAATATACTACTTACTTTCTTATCAATATTTACTTTAATATGGTTAACAAGTTGCAATAACGATTCGTATGTTTCAGTTGACAATTCTCAAACGGGTGTTGGAGGTTCAATGGCTCGCTTTGCAACTGTAGGAGATTATCTTTATGCAGTAAACTCACAGGATTTGGTAATTATTGATGTTACCAGCCCTGCATCGCCAAAATATACTGCTACCGAAGGTGTAGGCTTTGGTATAGAAACCATTTTCCCATATAATGGTTATTTATTTATAGGTGCACAAACTGGTATGTATATTTATGATATCAGTAATCCGGTAAAGCCCCAGAAATTATCGCAATACGAACATATTTACAGTTGTGACCCTGTTGTAGTTCAAGGTGACTATGCATATGTAACTCTGCATTCTGAAGGCAGCCGGTGTGGCCGTTGGAACAACGAACTGCATGTTATTGATGTTAGTAATTTAAGAATGCCTAAATTGCTGACTACTTATGCAATGGAAAATCCTTTAGGGTTGGGTGTTGATGGAGACAATCTATTTGTTTGTGATAAAGGGCTGAAAGTTTACGACATCTCTGATAAAAATAACTTGATTTTAAAGCAAAGCTTCTCTATAAATGCCAATGATGTTATTCCATACAATGATTTGCTTATTGTTATAGGGGATAATGGTTTATATCAGTATGATTACTCTGGTGAGGATTTGACTTTGTTGAGTACAATAAATTAGTCTAAATTAATTATGCTACTATCAGCAAAAGCTTCATGAATTTTCTGCTTTCAATAAATAATAAATATACTTAATATGCAAAATAGAATTTTTATTCTTTCATTATTATTCCTTTTTACTTTTTCGATATCTGAAAAGTCCTTTTCGCAAGCAGATACTGCTAAAAATATTTTTCAAATAGGTTTTGTACCTCAATATATAATTAATCATGGAGTAAGAATTGACTTTGAACCCACTTTTAAACAGGGAAAACAAAGTTTGCAGTTTTCGCCACAGTTTTATTATGATGAAAATAATGTTTATTATAGTGATTATCCTTCATATTATTATAGTGAACAAGAGTATGAAAAGATTGTTGGATATGGAGCAGGGCTACATCATAAAATATATATCCAGTTTATAAAAAAATGGAAAATTTATGTTTCATACGGTGGCGAATATGTCCGTTTTACTATGGATTATAAGAGCTGGCAATGGGTGGACTATACAGAAGAAGGCCTCAATTACCTATCGTACGAGCTTGTTGATGTGAAACAAAATACGGATAGGATAAGAGCTGATATTTCTATGGGAGTTCAACTTAACTATGTAGATAATCTATTTTTGGATTTTTATATTGGTGCTGGTGGTGTTTATAGTCTAAATGATATGAATCCAACATCTGCAAAACCAATTATTAATGATGGCATGTACGATTATGCATATACGGGAATATATATTCCGATTGGTTTTAGATTTGGACTGCGTTTTTAAATCAGTGAGACTATAAATTCAGTAGCGATAGTGAACTGAAATAATAAAGTCGAATTGATCCCAATTTGTAAAGCAACCGGGATCTTATGCGACTTATTTTTGTCTTTCTTAGGGCGAAATAGATGCTTTGTTCGCTTGCATCGGGGTATTTTATTCCACAGAGTTTAAAATCCTAACTTATGCCCCTTCCATTTTTTTAGGGATAATACTACAACAAAAAGCACAAAAACTTGAACCTTTTTCATTTTCTGCACCACAAACCGGACAAATATATCCCTGATTTTT
>JAOZNO010000856.1 GCA_029933755.1 Bacteroidales bacterium
ATTTAAAAAAGCAAATAAATTTGATTCAGATAAATATGGTTTTCAAATTTTAGAGTGTGGTAAATTTGTTGAATGGAAGAATTCCGGTTGGTGTGGAACACCACCGATTGTATATGCCAATTACGATGGTAAATGGTCGAAGGTTTCTAATTCAATAATTAGTGTAGAATCACCCTACTGGGGTGGAACAATGATTTTTAAAATAGAAATCGTTTCGTTAAACGAAAATGAGTTGAAGGTTCGTTATAATTATAATAACTGAATTGTTTTGTAATTTTACCCAAAAGTATTGAGGATATTGAATTATTGTGACGAACCAGCTTAGCGAAATAGACAGCAAACTTTTAAAAGCCTGTAAAAAAGGCAAAATAAAGTCTCAGGAAATGCTTTATAAGCAGTTCTATGCCTATGGTATGAGTATTAGTCTGAGATATGCCTATAACCGTGATGAAGCTGCCGAAGTGCTTAACGATAGTTTTTTAAAAGTATTTGGGAATATTCATAAATATAATCAGGCACAATCATTTAAAGCCTGGTTACGAAAGATTATTATCAATACAGCCATTGATTATTACCGAAAAAATAAGAAACACCATGAACTGCTGGATGTAGAAGTTACGGATATCGAATTGATTGATTATGATATAATAGAACAGTTTGAAATTGAGGATTTACAAATTCTATTAGCTGAACTTCCCGAAAATTATAGAATTACATTTAACCTGTATGAAATTGAGGGTTATAATCACGATGAAATAGCAGAATTATTAAAAATTGTACCAAGTACGTCCAGATCGAATTTGACAAGGGCAAAAGCAATGTTACGTGCTGCTTTTAAAAAACACTATACACACGAGTATGCAAGAGTTATTTGATAAAATATTATCAGGAAAAATTAAAACGGTTTTTAACGAGCATCAGGAATCATACAACCCTGCTGATTGGGAAAAGCTGAAAGTGCAGTTAGCTGGTAATAAACGAGGCTTAGTGATATGGCTAAATATTGCAAAAGCAGCGTCTGTAGTTTTGTTTGTGGGTATTTCAACCTTTTATGTAAATAGAAATGTTGAAAAGGTGCAATTACCCTATTCGCTGACCGCAAATCAGGTAAATGTAAATTCTAATAAAAGTAAAGAAAATGGGAAAGTGTATATTGCACATGTTAAAAATGAATCGAAGGAAATTTATAAGTTAAATGAACAGATTGTCACAGATAGCTCATACAATGGTGTTAAAAATAATATTGCTGATGAAACAAATGATCCTGAATCTGTAAAAAATATATTAATCAGAAATCAAACAGATTCTGCTAAATCAAAAGAAATTATTGTATTTGATGATAGTCGAAGAATTGACTCTCTAAAACAAATTGTACAAATTCAATTTGATGAAAATAATTTTGTGGTAGATGAAAAAGAACAAAATTCTAAATTTGATTTTGCAGTGGCAGTGGCATCAATGTATTCTTATTCTGCCCAGGGGACTAAAGGGTACATCAATATGGGTGGTGGGTTTACAAGTTCTTATAATGTTTCTGATAAATTTAGTATTTCATCCGGTGTGTTAATTGCACAACAGTCTTTAGACTATAACAACTCTCAAAGTTTAGCCTATGCGGCTGAGAGTAAGCTGTATGGTTCAAACACAACCCTGGTGAGTAATCCATCTACAGCAAAAACAAAAATTGAATTTGTAGGAATTGACATACCTTTAAACCTTAAATATAAAATAAAAAAAATTATTATTACAACTGGTATATCATCACTTATTTTTGTTAGTGAAAAGAGAACATATTCTGCCGATGTGATGGTTTTAAATACGGAATTCAATTCTGCCACGAACGGTTATGAAACCATTAAATCGTATGATAATATTCAAACGGAAGATAATAGTCCAGCCTTTAATCACTTTGATTTTGCCAGTTTATTGAATATTGCAGTGGGTTACAAAGTCCCATTAAAGAAAGGGAGTATTTTGTTTGAACCTTTTTTAAAATATCCTCTTGGTGAAATAAGTTCTGCTAATTTAAAAATTGGTTCGGGTGGATTATCATTACATTATTACTTCTGAAAAATAAGTTTTGGAAAAAAGGGCATAAAAAAAGGGCGGTAACCACTCCGCCCTGTACTTTAAACCTAATTACTAACCTAACTTGTTATAAAACCCTCATTGAGGGATTTATGAAAAAAACTATTTGTTTTGTTGAGACAAAGATAAATACATTTTATGTTAAATTCATTGAAGTTTTCTTAATGAATGTTAAATCCTAAAATTGACGGCACTCCGAAAAGCCGCTTAGCTAGTAATCCTATAAAAAGTAAAAATGTATTAGTCTGTATATCTGCTTATTAAGAACCCGCTTAGCGGC
>JAOZNO010000857.1 GCA_029933755.1 Bacteroidales bacterium
CGTTCTTGGTTTTACCGAAATTAAATTCGGATCGTTGGTAGACGGTGCTTCAATAAATCCATGATAGCGAGCCATCCAGTAATCTCTTAAAAATCCGGCTGGTTCCATTACCCGCCTTCCATTTGCACCTCCATCTAAATGCATGGCGTTTCGGCTAGCTCTTTTTACAGCAGTTTCTCGTGGTGACATACTTTTTCGGCCTCCTTCATATGAAGTATACCCATATTCAATATTTAGATCATCACGGTATGAATTCCTATAATTGTGTTCAATACAATCTAAAGTCCATTCACGCAGATGTTTCACCGATTTATCTATTTCACAATCATTCCCAGTTATTGCACCGTAAGCAAAATTAAACCATGAAATATGTTCCAATCGCTTTACTTCCCAGGTACGTTCAAGGCTACGTAAATAAATTGACCTAAGGCTTGGATTATCTTCATATCTAAGTAATGTGTAATAGCTTCTAAAGGCATGGTTATCATCCCATGAAGCCAGATTCTCCGGTGGAAAAACATTTTTCTGGCGTAAAGTATTGGCCGGATATCCCCAATCAATAAGTTGTTGATAAGCCTTACTGAATTTCTTATCCCCGGTAATTGAAAAGGCTGCCTTAGCAAAAGCCAAAGCTTCTAATCCGTTAATTCCCCTGTCAACATAGCCATAGGGTCTAAGTAAGTATTCCGGATTCCATCGCCCCCAACGTGTTGGTTTTCCATCCATATCGTTTAAAACCCATCCGCAATCTATTATATACGAAGTCATTCGTTCTATATGTTCTTTAGCCAGTTCTTTCTCTTTTCCTTTGGCAACCAAATCGTGAAAAAGTAATACTGAATAAAAGTGGGCGATCACTTCATCGCTGGATGTATCACCTTTCCAGAACCATTTACCATCAGCTGTTGGATACCATTTTGCCGGTAATCCACCAGAACCATGCTGGCCTTTTGCATCTTTATCAGCAGTTGTTGACCATATTGACCGGGCAATAAAACCATCGATTGGAGTAACCCTGTCCAGCCAGAGCATAGCCATAAAAGATTCAACAGCCTCATCCCTTGCAGACTGATCACCCGTAACAATATATTTGTAGCACATTGCTGCCAGATAAGGAGCGGTATGCCCGCCATCGTTATCGCTAACTTCTCTCACCCATTCATCACCTTTTTTATAAAGAGTATGTATAAAACCAAGACGTTTATGACCCCATTCTTCCATATGGCGTTCATAATATGCTGCTTTTTTACGCAGTGTATAAGCTTCATAGTTTATTACTCCTAATCCTCCGTTGGTAGCAATATAAACCACATTATTTCCTACAGCGATGTCATTCACATAATTGCCAGGAAGCCAGTGATCTGCTGCGAAATAATGCCAGTCATCTTTCAACATCCTGACTGCCCCCTTTGATGTACCAATCCAGATATCCCCGTCAAAGCCTTTCTCAAGACAAGTCGTGTTTTCAACAGGGAGACCATCAGTACCTTTCAAGGTTGTTAATGCCGCACCACGTAATACTGTTAAACCCCGGTCGGTGGTAATAAATAAACGACTTCCAAAACTAAGCATATCTCTTGTGTTACATGATGGAAACGTACCCCAATCAATAAAGTCCTGGTTAACAACAAGTCCGTCGAATAGTATTAATTTACCCGGACGAAGAACGTACAAGGTTCCGCTATATGATTCAATTCTGGTAATAGGCCCTAAACGCACAGGGTCAGCATGTAATTGAGTACCATCTTCCATCAGCATAGTCATATTACTTGAATAATAACCACCTTGCGGTTTTATACTGACAAATTTGTCATCCTCCAAACGGAAAATTTCTTCTTGTGTTGCTGCATGCAAAACCCCATTATGGATACACAGGTCAACAAATTTTTGCTTATCTATTTTTTTCCATTTGTTTTTTGTGAGCTTATAGATACCATCATTTGCTAAAGCCCAAAGGTTATCTGCTTTTTTTATTAATTTTGTAATACCAGATGGACTTGATATAACTTTACTGAGTGTATTACCTTTAAGTAAAAAAATATTATCATTAATAACAGCATAACATTTACCTTCATATTCCGCTACAGAAAGTACCGGACTGTCAGTAGATATTTTTTTTGATACCTCTTGCAAATAAACGTCATCTTTTTGAGGTTTCCATAATGTTTCAGTTACCCCATATAAGTCCTGAGCTGAAATTGAATTTGATAATATAATCAGCATCATGCAAATAATCACAATTGTTTTCATAACAGATTTGTTTAATAAATTTAAAATATTTTTTGTATTTGCCATAATTATCAATATCTTAAGTTTGAGTCTGCTCCGAAAAGTGTGATTTTCTGCATTCAGCCGCTAAGCGGGTTTT
>JAOZNO010000858.1 GCA_029933755.1 Bacteroidales bacterium
GGTTTTCTTAAAAACCAATCAATACTAAAAGATATAATCAAAAAAGGCCTGCAAAGCAAGCCTTTTATATTGTTTTCTGATTATCTACAAATTAAACTTTGCTTTAACTTTATCAACATAGTCTAATTTCTCCCATGCAAAAAATTGAACCTCTTTAGTTTCTGTTGAGCCATTATATTTAAGAGTCACTTCTTTTGTATAAGGTTCTCTTCCCATATGACCATATGATGCTGTCGGTAAATAAATAGGATACCTAAGACCTAAACGCTCAATAATTTTTGCAGGTCTCATATCAAAAATACCTTTTACTACTTTGGCAATTTCACCATCACTCATATTTACTATTGATGTTCCGTAAGTATTAACATACAAACCTACCGGCTCAGCAACACCAATAGCATATGCTACCTGAACCAGAATTTCATCAGCAACACCTGCAGCTACAAGATTTTTTGCAATATGACGAGTAGCATAAGCAGCAGAACGGTCAACTTTTGAAGGATCTTTTCCTGAGAAAGCACCACCACCATGTGCACCTTTACCACCATAAGTATCAACAATAATTTTCCTACCTGTCAAGCCTGTATCTCCATGAGGACCACCAATAACAAATTTACCAGTTGGGTTAACAAGTAATCTGTATTTCTGGCTAAATAGTTTTTGTATTTTTTCCGGAAGTCGTTTTAATGCCCTGGGAATAAGAATATATTTCATATCATCATATATCTTCCCTAACATTTTATCGTCTGAAGCTTTCTGCGCCTCTACGGTATCACTTTCAGGAGACATAAAATCGTCATGCTGAGTTGAAATAACCACAGTATCAATACGTATAGGTGTATTATCATCTGCATATTCAACAGTTACCTGCGATTTTGAATCAGGTCTTAGGTAGGTCATTTCTTTCTCCTCCCTTCTAATAGCCGCAAGCTCCTCAAGTAAAATATGAGAAATATAAAGCGCAATGGGCATATAGTTATCCGTTTGATTTGTTGCATAACCAAACATCATTCCCTGATCTCCTGCACCCTGTTCATCAGCACTTTCACGCTCAACTCCCTGATTAATATCAGCTGATTGTTCATGAATTGCAGATAATACACCGCATGAATTACCATCAAATTGATATTCTGCTTTGGTGTAACCAATTTTATTGATAACATTTCGAGCAACTTTCTGCACATCAACGTAAGCATTTGTTTTTACCTCGCCACTTAAAACAGCTAAGCCAGTAGTTACTAATGTTTCACAAGCTACTTTTGAATTTGAATCCTGACGTAAAAACTCATCTAATAAGGCATCAGATATCTGGTCAGCCACTTTATCAGGATGTCCCTCTGATACTGATTCGGATGTAAATAAATAAGACATATACAATTTTTTTAGATTATCAATTTGTGTAAATAAATTACACGGATTATATTAAACAAGCTTTAGAGTTTGATTGGAAAGCAACATTATTTAGCATTTTTTTTCTGTGGTTGCAAGCAATCAAATCTTTCCACTTAAATTTTGTGCAAACATAAATATAATATTGTATTGTTCAAAGGAATTTGATTCTTACTAGTCAAAAAAAAGAGGTGATTAATGCAAGTAGTTAGTCTTTTTTTAGGTTCGCAATAGATACAAACTCTTTTTAATTCAAAACAATCAACTTGTTAGCATTTTAAATACTTCCTCCAAGCTTTTTTCCTGTTTTTGCATCGACAATACGGCTAATTTATTTTCAACAGCAAAATTAAAAATGTTACTTCTAATGTCCTTATCAGGTAAGCTCTGTATCAACCAAATATTTTCTTTATGATGTTCAATTTTTGCCGAACCTTCAATTTTTTTTAATAATTCAAGCGGAACATTCTGATCAAATTCAACAATGATAGTAGCAGATTTATCAGCTTTGTTTTCTTTAATAGAATCCGGAGTTTCATCAGCAACAATTTTTCCTTTATCAATAATTATTACTCTATCACAAATAGCTTCAACTTCCTGCATTATATGAGTTGAAAGCATTACCGTCTTTTCTTTTCCAATCTGCCCAATCAGATTCCGAATTTCCACAATTTGATTTGGATCTAAGCCTGTGGTAGGTTCATCCAGAATTAATACATCAGGATTATGAATTAAAGCCTGTGCCAGCCCAACACGCTGCCTGTAACCTTTAGATAGTGCGGCTATTTTTTTATTCTGTTCAATACTTAACCCTGTCATGTGGATTGTATCTTTTACGCTCTGTTTTATTTCTTTTTTTGAAAGATGTAGTGAAGCAACAAAACCCAAATATTCTTTTACGTACATATCAAGATATAATGGATTATGTTCTGGAAGATAGCCAACAAGCTTTTTGATTTCAAGAGAATTTTCACTA
>JAOZNO010000859.1 GCA_029933755.1 Bacteroidales bacterium
CTGTTGATTATAGTATGAGTCTCACAACTGACGGGTTAACCCGTCAGTTCATCAATGGATTCGCCCCAATACCCTTTAATTAGTTCGTATAATGTCACCGATGTTTATTTTATTAGTTTTTATGTTAATTTATCAAACAGTACACAGTTTTCAGTACGCAGCAAAAAAACTGAATTGCAACAAGTTACCATCTGCATACTGAGAACTGCATACTTTTAATAAAAGGAAAAAATGTTTACTTAAATTAATTAGTTAGTTATTGCGTATTTATATTCGAAATTAGTCATTGGTCATTCGCTACACTGTCATTAGTAGTCATTTCACTAGCTTGTCATCTGTTATCATCGCTTTTTCATCATTGGCTATTCATTTCTGTCATAGATTATTATAGGCGTATCTGGTGTTTTCATTATGCTATTTTAATTAAACCCAAGACTTTCCAAGTTTTAAAAACTTTGCAAATCGCAACACATTTTCATACCTCCAAACTTTCACTTGTTCAATAATCATTATACATTATTCATTAAAGATATCTTACAAGTGCCCCCCACTTTTTATCAACCTTAAAGTTATGTTTTAAATAATAATTTCCAAGAAGAAAATGTGCCTTAACTACTTTAATTCCTTTACTTGCCATACGTGTAAAAAAGTCTTCAACCATAGCAGAACCAATGCCTTTGCCTTGCAGGGATGTGGTAATTGCACTTCCATCCAACAGCACAACTTCATCTTCAAGTAACTTATAACACAGGCCACCAATTACTCGGTCGTTATCGTCAGTTACCACAAAATGCTTATCCATTTTCGAAATTGTTTTCGGATAGTTAACCTGGTAGAATAATTGATATAACTGTGCAACCTCACTAGGTTCCAGAGGCTCCCTAAAATTATAGGTTTTCCCGGCTTTATCTGTAAGAAGCGAGCGAATTATAATTTGTTCTTTTGTCGCCGCTTTTACTTTTAGAATATCCAGCTTTTGTTCATGTCTGATTTTCGGGAACACCATTTTACTGAAGATTGATTTATCTTCGTGACTAGACATAAGGCTCTGCAAATCTGAAAGTTCAATTAATTGCATTGGCTGAATTTTGATATTTTTCGCCATTCTTCTCAACAGGTCATCAAATACTTCCTTAATATTACTGTTTGATTGTGTAAAATAAGTTTTCCTAAATAGGTAATATCTTACTATATCAGGATATTTTTGCAATTTATATAGTTCTATCAGTTCAAAAATGGTTTGCTCTTTGGCGTTAAAGCCAGCATTTGGAGTAATTTCCTCCCATTCCAGATACCTATTTACTGCATTTAGCAATGCCAATGGTAAATAGTAACTTTTGCTCATTTTATCCAAATAAGAATTTAAGTCATCCAGTAAATTTTGATCATCTTCATAAATTACTGGATTTTCCTCCATATCCCTTTTTAAATTTTGTAAAAAAGTATCTGCCTGATGTGGTTTAAATGCCTCATAAGCTGCATCAAATATCCACCTTATTTTCAACTGCTTTTTCACCCAGGGGTAATGTGCCCATGTTTTGCAGTAAAAATTTTTCACCATAGGTGTAACCAGTGAAATAGTACTATCAAAATCTTCAATCCCACTTAGCGTCATTATACTGGAAGTTTCCCTAAAATCCATATTTGGAACAACTACATTATTTGGTGCAATTGAACCCGGAATAACTTTATAACCACTATTATGCCATGCCCTAAAAAAGATAGTAAATGCTTTAATGAATATCTTTTTCCATGCATTTTTCTTAATCTTTCCTGCCGTAAAATTATCAATTTCAGAATATTCACGAATTTTATCCCAGACCGTCAAATTACCCAGATATTTTGTAGTTCTAATTCCCAGGGCAAGTCTTGAACAACCTAATGAAGGCAGCACTTTCTGACCATAAGGATAACCTGATATTGCTGCCAGCCAATATAATGATTCGTATTTTGGTTCAGGTTTCATTTCTTTACTAACAACCATATGTAAATCATAGTGCTTTCCTTGCTTTGTATTAATACTTACTCTATAATGCCTGTAATCAAAAAATGACATCAACCTACTTACCCAAATACCACTTTTAGGCACATAACTTAAATCAAAATCATGTTCTCCAAAAGCCAGTATTACAGATTCCTTTAGAAACAATGTGTCTGTAAAAAACTGACTAAATTTGTCAATTTCAGTTTGTGACATTCCTGCTTCGTATATTATTCTATGTTCAAGTTCGTACTTGGTTAATTTGGGTGTTTCAGCTTTTATCTTCGCATCAAAAATTTCAAATAATTCGAAAAAGAATTTTTCTGCCAGCTTTGAGAGTTCCGGTTCTACACGATGCAGAATCCAACTTGCGAATTCTGACT
>JAOZNO010000860.1 GCA_029933755.1 Bacteroidales bacterium
TTAGAAAACTTGCTGAACAATCAAAACTTGCCTCTGAGGAAATAACGGAACTTTCACTAAACGGAAAAGAAATTTCGAAAGTTGCTGGTGGAAAACTTGAAAAAATAATTCCTGAGATAATAAAAAGTGCTGAACTTGTAAACGAGATTGTATCTGCAAGCCAGGAACAGTTAAGCGGAGTTGAAGCAATAAATACATCCATACAACAACTTTCTGAGATTACAAATGGTAATTCTGCATCAGCGGAAGAAATGTCTGCATCTGCCGAAGAACTTTCTGCTCAGGCAGAGCAATTAAAAAGTCTTATTTCAGCTTATAATACACAACAGTCGTAGAAAGAGTAATAACTAGATAAAATGAACATAAAATATTCCAGAACTTTAATAATTTTCATAACCGCATTTTTGTATTCAGTGATACGTTACAATATAGTTGGCCCTGTTCCAATTGCTGAAATACCTCTGTTTATTATGAATAAAGCAATTTCATTTTCAATGGTAATAATATTTGCATTTTCAGCAAGAAGTTATTTCAAAAGCGCAATACAGGAATTTATCAATTCAATGAGCATACTAAAGGGGTTTGCTCTTATACATATTTTAATTTCTATTAGTTTGTTATCACAACAGTACTATCCTAAGTTTTTCACAAACGATAAATTATCATTGTTTGGAAATTTAACCATTTTTTTTGGTATCATATCAGTAGTGTACATTTTAAATAAAAGCATTAAAATCAAAAACTGGTTATTTTTTTTAATGATTACATTTCATTTATTTTTTATGGGAATAAAAGGCTGGTTATCTGTTGATAAATGGCATGGAATGATGCCACCAATTTCGTTAATTAGCTTCATTATAAGCACCTCCTTAATTTTCATATATCTATTCAAAAAAGAACTTGATGAGAAGCATTAAATTAACCGTACTTTTGCAAAATGTCTAAAACCATTAAAAATCAGAAAGATATTCTCAATAAGTTAAACATTGAGAAACTAAATCCAATGCAGGAAGAAGCTCATTTGGCTATTAATTCCAGTCCGGATGTAGTATTGCTTTCACCCACTGGAACAGGTAAAACCTTGGCCTTTTTGTTACCTATTATAGCAGAATTAAATCCAAACTGTACCGAAATTCAGGTGCTAATTTTAGTACCTTCCAGAGAACTGGCTATTCAAATTGAGCAAGTTACACGTGAAATGGGGACCGGTTATAAAACCAATGCGGTGTATGGAGGAAGAGCAGGTTCAAAAGATAAAATTGAAATAAAGCACAGGCCGGCAATTCTTATTGGAACACCGGGGCGTGTTGCTGACCATTTACGAAGAGAAAACTTTTCAGTTGAAAAAATAAAAACTTTGGTACTTGACGAATTTGACAAATCGCTGGAAGTTGGTTTTGAAAAAGAAATGATTGAAATAATAGATAACTTACCAAATCTTGAAAAAAGAATTTTAACTTCTGCTACCCAGGAAATGCAGATTCCGGCATTTGTTGGTTTAATGAATCCAATTTACATTAATTATACAGATGAGGGAATTTCCCAGCTAAAAATTAAAACAGTACTTTCCCCTTCTAAGGATAAACTAGAAACACTTATAGAATTAATTAGTCATATAGGAAATCAACCGGGTATCATTTTTTGCAATTTTAAAGATACGATTCAGCGAGTTAGTGATTATCTTACAGAAAAAAATATTAGTCATGGCTGTTTTTATGGTGGTTTGGAGCAAAAAGACAGGGAAAGAGCACTCATAAAGTTTCGCAATGGAACACATCAGCTTATTATAGCTACAGATTTGGCAGCAAGAGGAATTGATATTCCGGAAATAAAATTTATTATCCATTACCAGCTTCCTCCCCGGGAAAAAGAATTTACCCACAGAAATGGAAGAACAGCTAGAATGCATGGTGATGGCACTGCTTATGTGTTAAAATGGAAAAATGAAAGTTTACCGGATTTTATCCTGGATTCAGAAATTAAAGAAATGAAAAGAAACCCCACGCCCACTCCATCAAACTGGAAAACCTTATTTATTTCAGGGGGTAGAAAAGATAAGATTTCAAAAGGTGATATTGCCGGCTTATTCTTAAAACAAGGAAAAATTAACAAAGACCAACTGGGAACCATTGAACTTAAAACAGATTGTGCCTTTGTTTCTGTACATAAATCACAAGTAGACCATATTATCAAAACAATCAATAACAGCAAATTAAAGAAGAAAAAAATACGAATAAGCCTTATTTAGTCTCTGCAAGAAAATACATAGTTTTCATGTTAGCACTATTTAGTAATTGTCCCTAAAGTAATAGCTTTTCACATTTTTATTTTTTTAATTATTTTTTTTAACTTTACTCACTTTA
>JAOZNO010000103.1 GCA_029933755.1 Bacteroidales bacterium
ATATATTTTATATAATAATGTTTGAAGAATAAAAAAAACTCCCTTTACATCCTGTTCTGTTTCCAGACTATTGACTTTTTGCAGTGTTTGGTTTAGCCAAATTCTAAAATACTTTAACTTCAGCTGCTTTTCCTCAATCGATATTTCTTTAATATGCTCCATATTAATTGGATGCACATCATCAAACTCATCAATTAAAACATCATCAAACAAATCAGCCTCCGTGGCTAACTCTCTAAGAGCATTATAAAGACTCTTGGGACTGGCATCTTCAACAGGAGAGAAATACTTAAGACTATATATGTCATTTTTTATAGCAAATTTACTATAATACAACTTACTATTTTCCCTTAAAAGTGTTCTCATTACCGGCGTACTAATATCATCAAAACGAACAACTTCTGCCTCAGCAAAAATTTCCTGATCATTAACTGAACCTTTTACAATTTTTGAACCTTGCACAAACTCAAAATTTATTCGGTTATTATCCCTTTCAAATAATACATTTTTCATACTCACATCTTCCAGATAATGAAAAAAATGCTCATAAGCATTCAAATACTTTTTATCCTTATATTGCTGTAATGATTTTTCCCAATGATCATACTGCAACTTTGTTTTATTCCTATCAGTATAACAACCAAAAAATATTTGAGGTTCTTCTGAGAATTTGTAATTTGATTTTTTGCTGTTTAAAAACAGTCCGCTAAATAAACCCATTATCAAAAATTAAGCTTGATTAGATTATTAAAAATAGAACAAATTATTAATTTAGCAAAAAATAAACTTATTTTGCATAATGCAGATTAAAGGTATTTTTTAATAAACACCCTTGTTGAACAAACATAATTAATTTTGGAAACACTTCCGTTTTTATTGAATATTAACATATTAGACAATGTTGTATTTAAAAATCCTGATCCGGCAAACTTTTTGGGACTATCAATTATTATTCTGTTATTAATTAGCTCGGCACTAGTTTCAGGTTCGGAAGTTGCTTTTTTCTCCCTTTCACCAATTAATCTTGACAAGCTTAAAACAAAAAATAGCAAAAAAAGTATTGAGGTTTTAAAATTATTGAAAAAACCCGAACACCTATTAGCAACAATACTCATTGTTAATAATTTTGTGAATGTAGGAATTGTTATTCTTTCTACATATTTAACTGATGCAATTTTCGATTTCAGTAATTCACCTTCGTGGGTACCATTTTTGTTTACAATTGTTGTAGTCACATTTTTACTACTCCTTTTTGGTGAAATTATACCTAAAGTATATGCTGCAAAGTATTCTGAAAATTTTTCACTTTTTATGTCAGTACCACTAAATTTTTTAGGTATTGTTTTCAGACCCATGATTTTAGTCTTAGTTGGTTCCACTTCAATAGTAAACAAGCGGTTATTAAAACGAAAACCGGAAATTTCGTTAGATGACTTATCAAATGCAATCGACATTGCTGATAACGAAATAAAAGATAATAAAAAAATACTTGAGGGAATTGTTAGTTACGGAAGTATTGATGCCAGTGAAATAATGAAACCCAGAGTTGATGTAGTTGCTTTCGATATTTACACCCCTTTTAGCAAATTAATAGATAACATAAAAAAACATAACTATTCGCGCATACCTGTATTTTCTGAAACTTTTGACAATGTTAAAGGCATTTTATACATCAAAGACTTATTAGCACATTATCACAAAACCACATTTAACTGGCAATCGCTTCTTAGACCACCGTATTTTGTTCCTGAATCAAAAAAAATTAATGATTTACTACTTGATTTTCAATCAAAAAAAAATCATATGGCAATTGTTATCGACGAATACGGAGGCACTAGCGGAATTGTCACATTGGAAGATGTATTAGAGGAAATTGTGGGCGAAATTAGTGATGAGTTTGATGAACCTGATATATTCTACAAAAAAATTGATGAATACAACTACGTATTTGAAGGCAAAACTTTGTTAAATGATTTTTTCAAAATACTTAATATAGAAGATAACCTTTTTGATAAAGTAAAAGGAGATGCAGACACTTTGGCTGGGTTGATATTGGAGTTAGAAGGAGAAATCCCTATTGCAGGATTTGCAATTAATTATAAGAACTTTGTTTTTAAAATAGTTTCATCAGATATGAGAAGAATTAAACAAATAAAAGTGACATTTCAACCCATTAGTAATTAAGCTATTAAAAAAATGAAATTTGTTATAAAAATAAGCCTGCTTTTTTTACTGTTTTTTGCTTTTTTGGTCATGGGCTGTTCAGAGAACTATACCCCAAAGCCACGAGGGTATTTCAGAATAACATTCCCAAATAAAACTTATAAAAGTTTTGAAAGTAATGCACCATACAAATTTGAAATTCCCGAATATTCAGTAATGTTAAAATACTCTTCTGATAAGGACGAAGCGTGGTGGTATAATCTTTTTTTTCCTGAAATGAAGGGAACAATACATATAAGTTACAGTAGTGTTAAAGATAATTTAAATAAATATATTGAAGATAGCCGGTCACTGGTATATAAACACACCATTAAAGCCGATGCAATAAACGAACAAACATTCATTAACCGAGACAAAAACATTTATGGAGTTTTGTATGAAATAAAGGGAAATGCTGCATCGCCATACCAGTTTTTTGTTACTGATAGCAGCAAGCATTTTTTACGAGGTGCTCTTTATTTTAATGTTCATCCAAATAAAGACTCACTTTCTCCAGTATTTAATTTTATAAAAACAGATATTATTCACTTGATGGAATCTTTAGAGTGGAAAAACTAATTTAATAAGAAATGCCATTATCACTAAAATCACATACGAATAAAAATCTTTTTGGACTGTGGGAGGTAAAGGAGTCTTTGGAGAATCTGCTTCAGGATTTTAATGATGCCCCACAGGAAGAAAAAGAAAATCTTAAAAAGTTTAAAAACCCAAACAGGCAAATTGAATGGATTGCTACGCGTTTACTCATATATGAACTACTAGGTAAAAAAGTAATTATTGATTATGATGATTTCAGTAAGCCATCCATCCGAGATGATGATAGGCAGATTAGCATATCACATACAAAAGGGATGATTGCAGTTCAAGTAAATAGTGGGCCAGCTGGCATTGATGTTGAATTAATATCAGGACGAGTTGTGAAAATAGCACACAAGTTTTTAAGTCCTATAGAACTTGACTCCATAGACCTAAATCAACAAATGCTGCATATGTATGCATATTGGGGTGCAAAAGAAACAATTTACAAAATTTATGGTAAGAAAAAACTTGACTTTAAGAAGCATATTCAAATAGAAGCTTTTAAAATTGAAAAAAAAGGCATTTTAAAAGCAAATTTAAAAACTGGAAAAGTAATTTCATATACTTTAGATTACTTTATTTACAATAAAAATGAAGAAAACATATATATGATTGTAAAGTTTTCCGAATAAGAAAACTTCCTCTGGTTAACAGGATCCTTTTGTTTTACGAGTTATAATTTAGATGGCAACAGATATATATCAAAATATAATACAAAAACCCGGTAAAAAAATTGCTGTTTTAATTGATCCAGACAAAACAAATCATCTGGCTTTAAGTGAAGTTATTCTGCTATATGAAAAAGCAAAAGTTGATTTTTTTTTAGTTGGCGGTAGTTTGGTGCTGGAAAACCCCAATAATATTATTCAAAAGTTAAAAAAACATTCTGATATTCCTGTCATCCTATTTCCGGGGAGCCTTTTACAGTACAGCTCAAAGGCTGATGCTATTCTCTTTTTAAGCCTTATTTCGGGTCGTAACCCAGAATTACTTATTGGCACCCATGTTGCTGTGGCTTCTCTTTTAAAAAATAGCAATATGGAAGTATTACCTACAGGTTATATGCTTATTGGCACAGGAAAATCTACTTCTGTAGAATATATTAGTAATACAACTCCTATTCCATCAGACAAACCGGACATTGCTGTTGCTACTGCCATTGCAGGAGAGCTCCTGGGTTTAAAACTAATATATTTGGAAGCAGGAAGTGGTGCAAAACGCCCTGTTCCTTCTGAAATAATTAAAAGAGTTAAACAGAATATTGATATTCCACTAATTGTTGGTGGTGGTTTAAAAACAGAAAATCAAGTTAAAAATGCTTGTGAAAGTGGTGCAGATATAATTGTAATAGGTAATGCTTTAGAAAATGACAACAACAAGATTTTGAACATGGCAAAAATTGTTCATGAATTTTAGTTCTATGTTTGTTCTATTTGTTATTATTCCTTTTTGTAAAAGTATCAGTTATAGCCATTCAATAATATAACAATTGAGCGATTTTTAACAATTTTCAAAACCGTTATTACTCCCCAGCTAATCTCGTTGCTATCAGGTTATTTATGTAAACCAAGTTCAACACCAACAGCAAATCTTGCAAAAAAATAATCACCTACGATATCTTTATAATCATCGGTTAATAAATTACTTAATCTATAACTGGCAATTATCACCCAACGGTTCATTCCTAATCGGGTTTTTAATCCATAATTAAACTTTTGTATATAGTTCAGGTCTTTTTGATTAACTTCTATCGTGCCCGAATAATATGGTGGAGTATTCTTATCAGAATTATCCATATAAAAATGTTTTACCGAGAAAGCATATTCTGCATAAGCACCAATATCAATAAATTTACCAATAACATTTCCTCTTTTTCCAAAATTGATACGGGTATATAATTCCAGATTTACATTATTAAACTTTAGTTTTTCCTCTTCATGCTGAATATTGTTTGGCACTTCCTTAAAATCATTCTGTTTAATAGAAAAAGCGGAATTCGAATAACTAATCCCTGTACCAACTGCAAACCAGTTAGTTAATTTTCTTTTATATCTCCAACCTATTGAAAACGTAGCTGATTTCCATGAGTTTATTTCTACTTCCTGAACATCTCCTAAGGGAACATAAAAACTATAATTGAAATATAGTTGATGAAAATTTTTATAGTT
The DNA here is from genome assembly GCA_029933755.1 of Bacteroidales bacterium. Classification (GTDB taxonomy): domain Bacteria; phylum Bacteroidota; class Bacteroidia; order Bacteroidales; family NBLH01; genus NBLH01. The sequence goes on from JAOZNO010000103.1 coordinate 4,971, forward strand.
AGGACCATTTGTTGGCATCTGAAAATCAAGTTTACTAACATCTTCCTGTAACAAAACTGTTTGTGAATAAACTGTAAATTGAATAAGGGATATGATAATTACTAATAATTGCTTCATACTTTTCATTATTATATTTGGCTTAAGTTTAGAATAGCGTATATTTTTTATATATCAGTATTTTATATTTTTTACAAGTAATTAGTATACTGGCAATTAGTAATTAAGAACATTGATAATTCATTTTAATTACAAGTTACTAATTTTCTAATTACTTGTCAATTAACACATAGTGCTTAACTTTTATTATATTCGCTATATTAAACCAGAGCCTTATATTTTTCAAAAACTCTCTATTGTTACACCTTAAGGAATTAGTTTAAAACTGTTTGAAAATCCTTTAAAATGTACCATAATTTCTTTAGCACCCTTGAGTTCATCCAGTTGAACAATAACCGCTTTTTGCTGGTAAACATCAATTAAGTAATATTTTTCAATAGTACCATTTACACTTTTAATGTGATAATACAGATAATTATTAAGCTTTAAGTTTTTCGTCTCTATAAACTCCTTTTTCACCTTAACAATAAGCTGGTTTCCATTCTGTACAAATTCAAAAGTTTGCTCAACATCAGCAAAGCCCTTTCCGTTAACAAAATAACTTGCCTGAGGCACACCATACCCATGTGCATAATCAAAGTAAGGATAAAGTTTAGCAGACTCTTCAATCATATTAAAAATTTGCATATTCGTTAAAAACTCCCTGCTTTGCCAAGCACATGCCGCAAAACCTGCCACCAGGGGTGCAGCAAATGAAGTACCTTTAACTTGTTTTAATTTTGATTTGGCAGCAGCTATTACTGTACCGGCAGCTACTACATTGGGTTTCATATTAAGTGCAGATGTAGGCCCAAATGAACTATATGCTGCATGAAATTCAGTATATGGATTTATTGCTCCAACACTTAATACGCTATCAGCATCAGCGGGTGTAGCAAGAATTTTCCAATCATGTGCCCCATCATTACCCATTGCATTAACTACAAGGATTCCTTTAAAGGCGGCCATATTTGCAGCTTTTGCCACCAAGCTGGTATGCCCATCCATTTCAAAAGTATTATACCGATGATAGGTGTAAGCCAAAGAGCTATTAATTATATCTGCCCCATTCTTATCTGCCCATTCCATTGCCTGAAGCCAATTTTCTTCTTCAGAGAAAGGTTCAGTAGTCACCTCGGTTCTTGCAAGCAGGAATTCAGCATCAGGTGCCAAACCAATATTCTTACCATTTGCGATTCCGGCAATACATGATAAAACCATGGTTCCATGAACATTATTTGCATAAACTTTTTCCTTTTTTCGTGCAAAATCCCATGTTTTAACAATTTGCTTATTTTTTCTAAGATGTTCAAAAACCGGACTTTTATCCACAGAAGGAAAACCTGCATCAAAAATAGCAATACGGATACCTTTTCCAGTATATCCTTTATCTGCAAAAAGCTTAGCCTGCATTAGCGAAGTTTGCAATTCAAGCAATTCTTTTTCACTGGCAGTAAGTGTTGAATCGAATATTTTGCCTGCTGGTTCAGTGCTTAGTACAATAGGCTGAACACTTCTAACAAATTGAAAACCTAGCAGTTTATTAATTTGCTCATCAGAAGCAGTAACTGACACAGCATTAAACCAACGGGTTTTTCCATTAATTTGTTCTACATAATTAGTTATTTTTCGGATATAAATTTCACTTACAGGATAATCAGATGAATCATAGAGTGAAACACCTGTTTTAATTCTCCGCTCAATAGCTTTACGGTCAAAATAGGTCAATGGATTAAATTCGCTACCCTGTTTATCCGTAAAAAAAACCCAAAATCTATTCTGCTGAGCATTCACTTGAAAACTCCCCAAAATAGACTGTACTACAAATAAAAATATAAAAAAAGCTTTTAACATAATCATGTTTTATTTACATTCTAATGAACTACCTCGCCACAAGCGTACGAGGTATCAGCAAAAGTGTTTTTTATTATCTCGTCCCAAGATGCGGAGAATATAACCCTTTAGATTCTTCGACTAAATAATTTCAGTTCACTATCACTTCCCGATATTCGGGACGAGGCTCTGAAATTATAGTCTCACTGATTTAAATCCACATCTCTGCAATTTACACTAATCCAATTTTCTAAACAAATTTATTTGCAAATTTCAGATTACTACATAGTGCTAGCACGAAAACTATGTATTTTCCAAGTCTCTGATAAAAAATGTCAAAGACAAGGCTTTTGAAGTCTTAATTTTCAGGAGTTTACTTTTGTAAATGACTGACAATTAAGATGAGAATAACGCAGTATTTGGCGTTTTCTTGCAGAGACTACATAATTTCTTCCGGCAAGGCAACATTATCAATCAGTCAATCCCTGAATAGGTGTTCCGGTTGCACCTGTTGGATAAGAAATATTTAACAAATTAGAAATAGTTGGTGCAATATCGCTGATATGTACTGGTGTAAGAATTTCTTTGCTGCCAATTTTCCAACCATACCAAATTATAGGTACATGTATATCATAACGATAAGGTGAGCTCTGCTTAAAGTAAGCAATTTGCTCTTTTTGATTGTTCACCTCAATCCATCCTGGCTCAAGATTAATTATGATATCACCTGAGCGTTCTAAATTATAACTGTTTTGAACTTTTTGAAGAATACCTTCGGTAAAACTTGTTGTTTGTAATATGGTTGCAGTTGTTGCATTAGCAATTCCCTTGAACTGATTTATAAACTGTGCGGCTTTCAGCTGAACCTCATCTAAAGGCATTTTTGAAGATTCAATTAATAATTGGTTTAAATATATTTGTCGATCATTATATGCTTTTATCCAATTTGCTCTTCCATATAACGCTTTAAGGTAGCTTTCTAAAACAGAAATAGATTTATCAGAATTAAACCTCCCGGTAGGCATCCCAATTTCCTCGTAATACTTTTGGTTATCTGCTGCCCCCCTATCACTTGTTATTACAATTAGAACTTTTTCTTTCCCAATAAAATCATCTAAAAAACTCAATAAATGAGCAATATCCTTATCTAAGCGCAAATAAACATCTTGGAGCTCAACTGACCGGATACCAAACAATTCATTAACATATGAGGTAGTTGAGAATCCGATATTGATCATATCAGGATAATCATCTTTTCCTAATTTTTCATTAACAATAGCAGCAATAGCAAAATCTTTGGTATAAGTATTACCATAAGGTGTGTATTTTATAATCTTCTTGCCATATGCCTCAGAAAGAGTTGCTAAATTGTATGGAAAAGTTTTTTTTCCATTTTGGAAGCCCTCTTCGTATGAATTATTATCTGCTAAACTTTCCCTGTATTTATTCATTGGCAATAAAGTATTCCACTCACGTGTAAGATAAAGATCAATTATCTTTTTTTCATTAAACTCATTTACCCAATCACATAAAGAATCTACATAATATGCACTACTCGTCCAATAAGCCGTTTTATCATCAAACCAATATGCTTCATTTGCCAAATGCCCCGAGCTTAATACCGCAGCAGAACTTTTTAATGAAACACCAATCACTTTTGATTGTTTATAGTTTGACATTCTTAACTCATCGCCAAGGGTGGAGCCTATAAGCAAATGAGGTGAATATTTATGATTATCAAAATGTGGTAAGGTTTCAGCCAAGCCTTTATCTTCTACACAAAACTGTTTTTCATTCTTTAATCGATTATACCAATAATCTGAAACAATACCATGATTAGAAGGTGTTGTTCCCGTAGAAATTGTAGCGTAGCCGGGTGCTGATTCAGTCAACAGGTAATTATAATAAGCATTTTTACACAAAGTGCCTTCATTCATCAGTTTTTTAAACCCATTTTCAGAAAACTTTGACCAATAACGCTGAAGAATATCATAGCGCATTTGCTCCACTACAATATTAACAATAAGTTTAGGCTGTTCAGGTGCAATTTTTCTTTGGGCACTTAGTGCCATAATATTAAATACAGCACTTATAACAATTAGTATTCTTAACACTTTATTCATAGGATTATTTAATGTATTTAGGGTAAGTCTAAAAATCTACATTTATTTACAACATTAAACTTGATCTTTAGTTCTCACAAGTTTTTTTCAAAACAAAATGGGCAAAGATAACTGAAAATATTTTCATTTCCTTTTATAGAATGATTGTACACGCACCAGTTATAAAATTTTGCAAAAATAAAAAAA
>JAOZNO010000861.1 GCA_029933755.1 Bacteroidales bacterium
GCTCCATATCGCCAAAGCCATCATCAATTGTTATATAATTAACGGATGGTGTGCCAAGCCAAAAACTTTTTGAAACATCCTTATTCAGCAACTGACATTGAACGTCAAAATCAACGGTAAATATTACTTTACCTTGTCCTGAAAGAGGATAACTTCCAAAGTTAACACTTACACTTGTTCCAGAACCTGAAAAATCGCTTCCTGGTCTTTGAACAACCCATGTAATAGTTGAATACGGAGGTGGGGTTTGTAATGTAAATACCCTTGAGCCACTACAAATGGGTGATGTAAAATTATTTACCGTAGATTGGAGTGGAATAACCGAGATATTGAATATGCCCGTTGCCCAGCCACTTGAACCATATTGTTGTATTGCAAAACCAAGTGTTTTCTCTTTCCCCTGGATAATATCACCATTATTCACACCAAAAACTACTGTAATTCTTGAAACACCACTTGCGCCAACATACTGATACAGATCGTCATACAATGTTGATAGCTCAAAATTTTCAGCATTAAAATAATAATCTTCAATAACCGCAAGGTTACCTAACGGGGTAGTTTTACCAAAAATATACCAATTCCCGGTAATTAACCCAGGAACTAATCCCTGATTTAAATCATCATAGTGATATACAAAATTTTCATAACACTTTTGTTCAATTTCTATATTGGAAAATGAAACAGAAATTGCAGTAAGTTTTAATACACTTATAATGCTAATTGATAAAATCAAAAACAGTTTTTTCATAATTTTCATTTTTTATTAGTTAATAGTAATAATGCTTTTAAATATATGCTTATATAATTTGTTTTACTAGAATAATACGCAGTTAAACCATTTTGTCCTTCATTGGAATAATGGAAATTTATTGAATTACATTCAGTAATTGAGTTAGTGTATTTTATACCTGATGCTAATACAAGCTGATTACTTACAGGAAATTGCAAACCAAGTTTTGTTGAATAGAAAAGTGCATGATTAAAGCGAACCGTTTTGTATATCATACGAAATGTTTGAGTACGGTTATCATAGTCGGAAGCTTCAAGAACTAAAAAATCTTCATCCACCTGATTTAACCGATATGATAATCCCGCATACACAAAAAGATATAAACCTTTGTGTGAAATTAATGGTATGCGGTAAGCTATATTAAATGGTATTTCCAAATTATAATAGGGGCGTGTATCAGTTAAATCGCCCCTTGAACTTAACAATGTAATATTATGTTTTCTATTTACTAAATTAATCCCTGATTCAAATAACCAGTTATTATTTAAAGAATAGGCTGGATTAACAGAAAATACAAAGCCATTAGAATTACCAAATTTAATAGGCACATCATTTTCCGCAAAATGCCCTTTTTCATTTAAACCAAAAAGTTTTTCAACAGATACACCCAGACTGAATATATTTTGGGCAAAGCCATGAATAGTTAAAAAGCTTATAAAAAATAACAAAAGTACTTTTTTCATAATTAATTGGTTTAAATGGTTAAAACTATCTACTTATTAATCTACTCCATAAATTATCTCAAAATTTCCCTTGCTAACTGTTACCGTTGAGTCTTTATTTGTTTCAAATTCAAACTCGCCATAAACAAGGTTAATATCATATTTTGTGATTGTTAGCTTGCCTGCTTCCCCCTCAATATTATTAAAAAGCATAAAAAAATTAGGGTTGGTACTTGGTAGGCTAAAAGTTTTCTCACCACAATCCATAGGAAAGCCAATGCTTATTTTATATAATGAATCTTTTCCCAAAACTCGTATATAACTTAGGTCGTATGGTTTAAAAATTGAAATGATTTCTGCTTTTAAGCTATATGAATTTATTACAGCACTAAAACTTGGTAAGCGGCTGTCAATATCATAAGGTTCAACCCGTTTTTTTTCACAGCTTGTAAAAGAAAGGGATAATACAATTACAATTAAAAATAGTTTGAATAGGTTCATAATAAATTTGGTTTAAATGAATTAATTGCAATTTACAAAAAAAAAAAAACGGTTCCACCAAACATTTCACTTTAATATATTAATTTAGAATGATTTAAAATAAGATATATGCACTTATCGTAGGCTACATTCTGTATGGTAGTTTCCTGTAAAAACAAGCTAGAGTTTAAGCCATCTCCCACAATCAAAAAAAGCAGTCGGTTTAGCCAATTAGAGTGTGTCCATAAAGTCGGTATTTTTCTTAATTTCATCCCGAAAAATCGGGACAGGTCGTGTTTTCCAATTTTGGAACGAGAACGGCCTTCAGTTAGCTTACTGAGCGTAGTCGAAGTATCAGTAGGCAGACTTTGCAGAGCTACTGCCTACTGTGGACTGCTTACTGCCAACTTCTACAAATCCTAAAA
>JAOZNO010000862.1 GCA_029933755.1 Bacteroidales bacterium
ATGACTAATTACCTACGGTCGCCAAAGGCTTGCCGTAGGCGATGCCTGTAAATTAAAACATAGAAGATAATTATCGGCATCCCAGAATATTTAAACCAGAGCCAAGAATATCTATAAGTACCTTCACAAAATTAATTGTATATTTATTTTTTGATAATTTGCTAATTTACAGAAACTCGCACTAGTGCGTAAGCAACATTAAATAGCACTTAGTGCTTATTAAACATGGAAAAACCAATTTTATTATTTGATGGAGTTTGTAATTTGTGTAACAGCACGGTTCAATTTGTGCTTAAACGAGATAAAAAACACTACTTTAAGTTTGCATCACTTCAATCTAACTATGGACAGTTATTTTTAAAGAAGAACAAACTACCCACAAGCATTTATGACACATTCATATTAATTGAAGGAAATTCTTACACTATAAAATCAAGCGCAATATTAAAAGTATTCAAACAATTAAGTAGTTTGTGGCCTGTTTTATACATTTTCATCATCATACCAAAAATAATTAGAGACACACTCTACAATATAATTGCAAAAAACAGGTATCATTTTTTTGGAAAAAAAGACTCATGTATGATTCCTGATAAAGAAATAATATCAAGGTTTATGGATTAACTAATTTTCATACAAAATTAAAACCACATACAAATACTCTACATTTAACACACTTTTTATAAGTACACATTATAATTTGTATCAGAACAGTACCATTAGCAGTACAAAAAGCTTTCTTAAAACATTTGCCAATTCTGAAAAATAATTTCATCTTTGTATTTTAATTTAAACTAAATAAAAATAAGAGATTTGAGATTAAACAGATATTACTTATACTTATATCTTCATACATTTCAGGTCAATAAAACAATAAATTAATATGAACTATTCTATAGATCAGGTACTTGATGCCCTGAAAGAAGTTCAATATCCTGAAAAGAATCAGGATATTGTAAGCCTAAAAATGGTTGAGTCCATTATAATTGAAGAAAATTCAATAAAATTTGCTGTTTATCTACCTACATTTAACAGTCCTTTTAAAAAATCAATTGAAAAGGCATGTACAAAGGCTATTCACAGCAAATTAGATGATAGCATTACTGTTACTGCAACCATCACATCAAAAGTTACTATTGGCAGGGTTGACAAAACCAAAGAACATGAAGCTGTTCTTCCAGGTGTTAAAAACATTTTGGCTATCGCTTCCGGTAAAGGTGGCGTAGGGAAATCTACAATTGCAGTTAACCTTGCTATTTCACTAGCAAAATTAGGTTCAAAGGTTGGTTTAATTGATGCGGATATTTTTGGCCCATCTGTTCCTAAAATGTTTGGTGTAGAAGGGACTGTTCCAGGTATTAAAAAGATTAATGGAAAAGATCGTATTATACCGGTTGAAAAATATGGTGTAAAAATGCTATCAATTGGATTCTTTGTTAAAGCAGAAGATGCTCTTATATGGCGTGGTGCTATGGCTACCGGTGCTTTAAAACAATTAATTAATGATGGATTATGGGGCGAATTAGATTATTTGCTTATTGATTTACCTCCAGGAACCAGTGACATTCACCTTACCTTGGTTCAAACCGTTCCGGTAACTGCTGCAGTTATTGTAAGCACACCACAGGACGTAGCTTTAGCTGATGCGATTAAAGGTTTAAACATGTTTAAAACAGAAGCTATTAATGTTCCGGTAATTGGTCTGATTGAAAATATGGCTTGGTTTACACCTGAAGAACTACCCGAAAATAAATATTATATCTTTGGTAAAGATGGAGTGAAAAGACTTGCTGAAAAAATGGACATTCCACTAATTGGTCAAATACCTATTGTACAATCTATCAGAGAAGGTGGTGATAATGGTACTCCAGCGGTACTTGAAGACACAACTTTGGGTGCATCGTTTATTGAGCTTGGTGAAAATATTGCTCAAAAAGTTGAAGAACGAAATACGAAAATGGCACCAACAGTTAAGGTTGAAATTGACCCTAATGCAAGTTGTGCAACGAATTAAATATACATAAGCTGTAAAAAAATAAGAATTTATTTTTTTATTAAAGCAGCTATAAGTCACTAGTTCATTAGTCATTGGTAATTAGTTTAATTTGACGTTTTATAAGACCCTGATAAACATATTAATTGCTAATGACTAACGCTCAAGTTTAGATTGCCTGTCCGCCGTACTTTACACTATGGAAGGCGGGTCTGGGATATTTTTAATATCTACAATGCATATATCTAGGAAGTGGTTAATGTGCTGGTTATTAGTAATTGACAACAAATAACATTTGTTTTTAATTACCTATGACTTAATGACTAATTACCTACGGTCGCCAAAGGCTTGCCGTAGGCGATGCCT
>JAOZNO010000104.1 GCA_029933755.1 Bacteroidales bacterium
CAGGCTTCGATAGTCGTATATAAATCCAAAAAACCGCATGAATTTTGCAGGTTAGTGATACTAAAATTAACTTTACGAAGTATTTTTAATGAATAATGATTTTAAATATTATGATAGGGAACTAAGTTGGCTTTCGTTTAACTACCGGGTACTTGAAGAGGCAATGGATAAAAGTATGCCTGTTTATGATCGAATTAAGTTTCTTGCTATTTATTATTCAAACCTTGATGAATTTTACAGAGTACGAGTAGCTTCATATAGAAGTTTACTCACTTTGGCAGATAATCAGCTTGAAAAACTTGATTATAAACCGGAACTTATTCTTGAAAATATTAACAAAGAGGTTATAAAGCAACAGGATAAATTTGAGCATATATTTTACAATGAAATTTTACCTGATCTTGCAGAGAAAAGAATAATTCTTCTTCAGGATGAAGCTTTGAATGAAGTGCAGACAGATTTTCTTCAAAGTTATTTTTTACAGGAAATCCTTCCAGACGTGCTTCCTGTTCTGTTAACTAAAGGTGATGTACTTTCTTTTCTTCAGGATAATGTAATATATCTGGCAGTAAAACTCTTTAAAAAGAAGAGTAAAAGGAAAAACAATAACTCTAAGCTTAAACCAAAAGTTCATAAGTTACCACAATATGCTATAATAAAAGTGCCAACACACAAATTACCCCGTTTTATAGAATTACCAAAATCAAATGGAAATAATTATATAATCTTTCTTGAAGATATTATTAGAAAACAGTTAAAAATATTGTTTCCTGGTTATCTTGTAGATTCCAGTTATTGCATAAAAATATCAAGAGATGCAGAATTACCTATTGAAGATGAATTTAAAGGAAATTTGGTTGAAAAAATTAGAAAGGGTTTAAAAAAAAGAAAAACAGGTTTGCCAGCAAGGTTTTTATATGATAAAACAATTCCAAAAGATTTTTTGAGTCTTTTGAAAATTGCCTTTAATCTTTCATCAAAAGATTTAATACCAAGCTTTAAGTATCAAAATATAAATGATTTATGGAGTTTCCCTAATCCTGTTGGAACTGAGTTGGAAACACCCATGACTCCAAAATTGCATCATCATGAATTAGATAAAACTCCCTCAATTTTAGAGGCAGTCAGAGAAAAAGAATACATGTTGCATTTCCCTTATCACTCATATGACTATGTAATAAGGTTTTTTAATGAAGCTGCGATTGATCCAAAAGTTGAAGAAATTAAAACAACACAGTACCGATTGGCTACAAATTCGGCAATTGTAAGCTCACTAATAAGTGCTGCCATAAATGGTAAAAAAGTTACTGTTTTTGTTGAATTTAAAGCACGTTTTGATGAAGAAGCAAATTTAAATTTTGCTGATCGCATGACAGAAGCCGGAATCAATGTAATTTCGAGCTTACCGGGATTAAAAGTACATGCAAAAGCCGCTTTGGTATTGCGAAGAGCACTTACTAAAAACGGAAAAAGAAAAGGCACCGCCTTTTTAGGTACAGGCAATTTTAATGAGAAAACGGCAATGATTTATGCTGATCATGGGTACTTTACATCAAATGATGAATTGATTGGAGAAGTTGAAAGTTTATTTAATTATCTTGAAAACCCAAGCTTAAAAGTAAAATTTAATCATTTTCTTGTACCTAAATATAATCTAAGAGCAGAGTTTAAAAACAAAATTGAACGGGAAATTAATAATGTTAAAGAAGGTAAAAAGGGATATATCTTATTTAAAATGAACAGTCTGGAGGATAAAAAAATGATTAACAGATTGTATGAAGCAAGCATGGCCGGTGTGAAAATTGACCTTATTATTAGAGGTATTTGCTGTTTAGTTCCAAATATGCCTTTCAGCGAAAATATAAAAGTTGTAAGAATTGTTGATAAGTACCTTGAACATGCCAGAATGTATATGTTTTTTAATGATGGGAAAAATGAAATGTATATTTCATCGGCAGATCTTATGAAAAGAAATCTGAATAGACGTGTTGAGCTTATGGTGCCAATTTATAATGAGAAAATTAAAAATGAACTTCTGGATATTTTACAAATCCAGTTGGGTGATAATACAAAAGCCAGGGTACTTGGGCAAAGTGTTAATACGTGGACACTTCTTGATCAGAGCGGAAAAAAGATTAGAGCTCAGATAGGTATTTACAATTATCTTGATAAATAGTCAAAGAATTCGTTTGTTTAATCAAAAAGTAGACAAAATTTGTAATCTTAAAAAACATGTGAAAAAGATACATTACTATTTTTAACTATATGATTATTATCTACTTAATCGTTCATAATGAATTGGGGAAGTGTAAGTTTAATAAGCTGAGAGTTTAGGTTTTGTAGTGTGATTAGTAAAATATTGAAAAAGAAATGACGTTATAATTATGGAATAATTTTTGATAATAATTTAAAATAGTTAAAGAATAATTAAAAAAGATTTAATAATGAAAAAATTAATTAGTAGCATATTAATAATGCTTTTTATACATAGTGGTATTGGCTTAAGTGCCCAAATTAATGTTACAAAATTTGATAAAAATCTATATGTTTTCTGGTTTTTTATTAAAGCGGAAATAAAAAAGGACAAAGAGTTAAGAAGACCGGTTTACAAGGTAAGAAGAGCAAGTAAAGATATCAAGTCTGGTAAAATTAAAAAATATGAAAATGAAGTTTGGAAAAATGTAAATAACGGCAACCAGTTAGCAATTGGTCCATTCTTGGAATTAGAAGATGCAGTACGTGCTAATGAAATGTATAATATTGGTAGAAAAACAAATGAACAAATGGAACAAGAAATTGCTGCAACTGTTGATACAACCGATAATACCTATTTTTGGTATATCCTACAATTTTCTAAATCAAACAGAACAAATAAGTATTTGATAAAAAGACAATCTGCTGCCGTTGCTGAAGGAACGCTGGAAGATTTTAGATATTTTATGTGGACTGTATTATCAAACCAACAACTGTCTATTGGACCATTTACTTCACATACTGAGGCTGAAGAATCAAAACGCTTATATCGCCTAGAAGATAGCTATAATTAAAAAAGTATTGAAAAATAGTTGTTTAGATTATAAAATTTGTATATTTGTTATTAAGAGCTTAAAAATGAACCTATAAATATGAACAATATGGAAATCATTAAAAAGAAGAAAGTTAAAAAACTTAAATTTAATAATGTAATTTTAGTTCCAACCGATTTTTCAGAAGTTTGTGAGAATGCGGTGGCACACACATTAGAAGTAGCTAAAAATATAAATTTTAAGGTTACTCTGTTACATATTGTAAATAAAGATACGCAAGAATATCTTGAGGATAACAAATTAACAGTTGACTCTATTGAACAAAAGTTAAAAGATCAGGCAGCTAATTATTCTAAAGAGTATGGTATTGAAGTTAATTACCTAATTAAAGAAGGTAAACTTTTTAAACAGGTTGAAAAAGCGGTTGTTGAAGTAGGTGCCAATATGGTTGTTTTGGGAACTCATGGTAAAGTTGGTTTCCAGAGAATTACAGGTAGCTATGCATTAAAAGTAATTTCAAGAACAAGTGTTCCTACTATTGTAGTTCAAAAGAAAGGACTAAAACGTCCTTATACAAATATCGTTTTTCCTGTTACAACGGATACACAAGATAGACAAAAGGTTAATTGGGCTATTTATATTGCTAAAACATTTAATGCAACGATACATATATTTCCAAAAAGAGAGAATGAATCTTTCCATAGAAAGAAAATTATGTCTGTTGTAAAACAAATTAAAACTATCTTTGACAAACATGATGTTAAATATGTTGATAAAGTTTCTGATGAAGGTGCCGGTAATTTTGCAAAACAAGTATTGGATTATGCGGTAGTTAATAGTGCTGATCTTATTATGACTATGGTTAGTACAGAGCGCTTTTTTAATTTCTTTGATACACAAGATGAACAAATTATTTTCAATACATCACAAATTCCGGTAATATGTGTTAATCCGGTTGCTGTAAAAAAATCATCATGGCATTAATAAAAAAACAAAGAATAAATATCCCGGTTGATTTATCAGTCGGGATTTTTTTATGCTATTTTTTTATTTTAAAGAGTTGTTACTCTTTTTTATTATTTTTTTTACTAATTTTAGGGTCTAATTTAAATTAAAAACTATAAATTATGCCAAGAATAGTAACTGAACCTTGCGTTGGATGCAAACATGGTGACTGTGTAGAAGTATGCCCTGTAGATTGTTTTTTTGAACTAGATAATATGTTGGTTATAAATCCAGATGAATGCACTGATTGTGGTGCTTGTGAAGCTGAATGTCCGGTTGAAGCAATTCTTCCTGATGATGAAGCGGATGATAAGTGGATAAAGATTAATGCTGATGCAGATTATGATAGCATTAAGAATATAACTTCTAAGGATGAAATAACAAGATAACCTGAATAATTAATCAGGATAATTTAATAGAAACTAAATTAATTAAACCCTTTGGATATTATCTTTAGGGTTTTTTTTTGAAAAAATATTTAGGATGATTGCAAAAACACCAATACCACCATATTATGCCGTAATTTTTAGCTCAATTAGAACTGAAGGAGATAATGGTTATGCTGAAATGGGAAATAGGATGATTGAGCTGGCATCAGTACAAGATGGGTTTCTAGGGGTTGAATCGGTAAGAGAAAAACTTGGAATCACTGTTTCATTTTGGAAAGATTTGGAATCAATAAAAAAATGGAAGGAAAACATAGAGCATAAAATCGCCCAGGAAAAAGGAAAAACGTATTGGTATAAATCCTTTAAAACAAGAATTGCAAAAGTAGAAAGAGATTATGATTTTGAACGAGATTGAAAATGTTTCTGTAAGTTATTTTATTGTAGACCTTTGAATGCAAAAACGATAGCTTACTTGCGAAAGCTATCGTTTATCCTAAAGCTTATTGTATTATTTAATATTCTCCAAAACATCAACTAACAAATCCCAAAATTTTTGAACAGTAGGAATATTCATGCGCTCATCCGGTGAATGTGCTCCTTTAATTGTTGGTCCAAAAGATATCATATCTAAATGTGGGTATTTTGTCAGAAACAAGCCACATTCCAAGCCTGCATGAATTGCTAATACTGCTGGCTTTTTATTAAATAATTTTTCATAAGATTTTTCAGTGATTTTTAGTATTTCAGAATCCAGTTTTGGTGTCCAGCCCGGATAACCATCTGAATGTTTTATATTTGCGCCTGCTAATTCAAAAACAGTTCGTACCATTGTTGCAGCATCTGTTAAAGCAGAATCAACAGAACTTCGTTGGCTGGTAGCAATTACTATTTTATCATCCTTAAACTTTACTGATGCTAAATTTGTTGATGTTTCTACTAAGTTTTTAATACTTTGACTCATAGAAATTACACCATGAGGGCAGGCATAAATAGATTGTAAAAGTTTATTTTGTGTTTCAATATCAATGGCAAAGCCTGTATTCTCTACCGTATTCATATCAAGCTTTAATGCTTTTTCAGTTATTAAATATTCATTTTGGATTTCGGATGTAAAGATATTCAGAGCAAGACGAATTTGCTCTTTAAGATGTGGGCTGACTGAGATTATAGCAGAAGCTTCACGAGCAATAGCATTTCTTAAATTTCCACCATCAAAATTACTTAATCTAAATTCAGTTTTTTCTGATAAACGCCTTAGAAAGCGGTTTAATATTTTATTTGCATTACCAAGACCTTTGTCAATTTCATCACCTGAATGTCCACCGTTTAAACCACTAACCAATATTTTGCAGGAATACCACGATTGAGGAATTTCTTCTTTTTTATATTCAAATTCAATCATTGTATCTATACCACCTGCACAACCGATAAATAATTCGCCTTCATCTTCTGAATCAAGGTTAATTAATATTTTACCTTTCAGAAAGCCTGGTTGTAAACCAAATGCACCAGTCATACCAGTTTCTTCATCAGCCGTAAAAAAACATTCTAATGGACCATGTTTAATATTATTTGCACTTAAAATAGCTAAGGCACCGGCAACACCAATTCCATCATCACCACCAAGTGTAGTTCCTTTTGCTTTTACCCAATCTCCATCAATATAAGTTTGAATAGAGTCCGTATCAAAATTAAAGTCAACATCATTATTTTTTTCACAAACCATATCAGTATGACTTTGTAATATTACGGGTGTTGCATTCTCCATTCCCGGGGTTGCTGCTTTTCGGATAACTACATTATCAACTGCATCTTTTTCAGCTTCGAGATTATATTCTGAAGCAAAATTAAAAAGGTATTTAATAATTTTTTCTTCTTTTTTCGATGGACGCGGAATATGTGATATTTCATCAAAATATTTCCAAATAGCATTAGGCTGTAACTTACTTATTTCGCTCATATTATAATAGTTTTATGAAGATTGTATTAAAAATCAAAAGTAAAAAATTTTGTGATAAAACTTATGTTTTGTCCACTATGCTATAAAATATGTGTTTTTTGTTCCGAAAACGTTTGCAAAAGGTGTTTCAGATAAAAATAAATACTATTTTTGGAAAATCTTTTATAAGTCAATAAAAACTTAAATTAATTAATATGGCAAAAAGAACAATTGTTGCAATGCCCGGTGATGGTATTGGAAAAGTAGTATTGGACGAAACTATTCGTGTATTAGATGCAGCTGGTTTTGAAGCAGACTATGTTGAAGGTGATATTGGTTGGGAATTCTGGAAAAAAGAAGGTAACCCTTTACCTGAAAGAACGATTAAATTAATTGAAGAGCATAAAGTTGGATTGTTTGGTGCCATTACTTCAAAACCTAAAGACGAAGCCTTTGAAGAATTGTCTTCGGAATTAAAAGATAAAAATCTGGTTTATTCAAGTCCTATTGTTGGTTTGCGACAGCATTTTGGACTGGATATTTGCGCTCGTCCATGTAAAACCTATAAAGGAAATCCACTTAATTTTATCCGAAGAGGAAAAGGTAGTGATATTGAAGAACCATTGGTTGATGTGGTTATTTTCCGTCAAAATACGGAAGGTTTATATGGTGGTGTTGAGTGGTCAAATCCGAACGAGAAAGTATATGATGCGTTAATGTCACATCCTAAATTTGTAAGTAATTTTGGAGATGTTCCAAAAGAAGAAATTTCGGTATCAACCCGAATATTCTCAAAAAATGCAACAGAGAGGATTCTTCGTGCAGCATTTGAGCATGCCAAAAAATACGGTTATAAATCAGTTACTTTATGTGAAAAACCTAATGTGATCAGGGAGACATCGGGAATGATGTATAAAATGGCCTTGGGGATGCAAAAAAATGATTTCCCGGACATTGACCTCTGGAACACAAATATTGATGCACAAATGATGTGGCTTACAAAAAACCCAGAAGATTATGGTGTTATTGTGGCAGGTAATATGTTTGGTGATATTGTTTCTGATGGTTTTGCCGGTTTAATTGGCGGACTTGGTTTTGCGTGTAGTGCACAATCTAATCCTGATAGTGGGATAGGGGTTTTTGAACCAACACATGGTTCTGCACCTAAATATGCTGACTATGACACATCTATTGTTAATCCGATTGCTATGATAGAATCAGCATGTATGATGCTTGATTTTATTAATGAGGATGAGATTGCAAAAAAAATCAGAAAAGCAGTTGCTGAAGTTATCGAAGAAGGTAAAGTACGTACCTACGATATGATGAAAATGCGAGGTAAGCCTGATGTTGTTGATAATGGAGCAGCATCGACTAAGGAAATGGCACAAGCTGTTATTGCAAAATTATAAAATAAAATTAACTAAAATAAAACAACATCATGATTTGTCGTGATGTTGTTTTTTTTTGTTAATAAATTTGTAAAACCGGGATGAATGATGTAAATTTGTAATATAATTGCAGAAAAGTTATTTATAATAAGGAAAATGATAGCTGAATTTAAAGTGAGGAATTTTCTTTCCTTTAAAGAAGAACAAATATTAAGCTTTGAAGCAAGTTCTGATAAAAATCTTCAGGAGTATCATTGTGTTGAAGTAAATCCTGATGAAAGAATCTTAAGGGTAGCCATGATTTATGGCGCAAATGCATCAGGTAAATCAAACCTATTACTTGCAATTGATTTCTTAAGGGAAATTAGTCTGATAAGTAAAAATAGGGACGAAAAAACAGGTTTTATTCCCTTTCGTTTTGATGATACCACAATACATGAGCCTGGCTCTTTTGAAATTTCAATCTATATAAAAACAATAAAATACATTTATTCTGTTGTTCTTGATGCAGATCTAATCTATGAAGAAAAACTGGTATACTATCCTGGTAAACAACCAGCCACTGTATTTCATCGAGAACATAATATTAATGAAAACGATTATATATTAAAGACCGGGAGTACCATAAAAATAAGCCCTGTTGAGTTGGCAGTATTAAAATCGAATACGCTAAACAATATGACCCTACTATCCGGCTTAAGTAAGACAAATATAAAATTTTCTGTATTACAGTCTGTTTATGACTGGTTTAGTAAAAGTTTATCTGAAATTATAAGACCAGCACACATGTTATACAGACAAACTATTTCTAATATTGTTAATAATGAGCCGGGTTTTAAGCAGTTTGTTCTGGAAAGTTTAGAAAATGCCGATTTTAATATTGCTGATATACAAGTAGATAGTGAAGGTATTCAATACAATAATGGGCAAACTGGTTATGCAGGATATGATATAGTTTCTGATAATACAGAACGTTATGAGCGGAAACAGGTATATTTTATCCATAATGCAAGTGGTAAACAAACCCGTTTGTCGATTAACTTGCAATCCTCAGGTACACTTCAGTATATTGGTTTGCTTGGTAAATTAAAAAGTATTATAGATAATTCATCTGTGTTAAATGTTGATGAATTAGAGAACTCTTTACATCCTGATTTGGTAAATTATTTTATAAACAACTTTTTATATCATTCAAAAAAAGAAAATGCCCAATCACAATTTATTTTTACAACTCATAATGTTGGTTTACTTGCTGAGGATTTTGTTCGAAAGGATATTGTATGGTTTACTGAAAAAAAAGAGGATGGTAGTACCCATTTATTTTCATTAGATGATTTTGATATTCGTAAAAATTTATCTTTTTTAAAGGCTTATCAGGCTGGTAAGTTTGGGGCAGTACCTAATTTGGGTATTATTTAGCCTTTTGATTAATTGTTACTATTTAGTATC
>JAOZNO010000863.1 GCA_029933755.1 Bacteroidales bacterium
GTAACAAATGCTTCTACATTCTTTGGTTGTTCAACTATTTTTATATCCTGTGCATTAATGTTATTAGCAAAAAACAATCCTACCAATAGTGTTAAATAAACTATTCTTTTAATCATAATTTTTAATTTAATTTGAAAACGCAAATATAAAAAATTTCAGCAAGAGAATTCCTTAAGTCTCTCTTTTCTTACGCTTTTTCGCATACAAACTTAAACCAAAACCAATAAGCCCAATTGCCAAAATCCAGTACCACCATTGATTTCCTAATGGATCGTCAAACTCTTCCAGATCATTCCACCAAGGAGATTCCGGGATATCTTCAAAATCAAAATCATCCTTTATTAAAAGAAGTGCCTCACCTGCATCAAGAAACATGCTTTTATTTTCTTTGGCATCGTATGAGTTAGGATCAATAAGGGCAACACCATCGAGAATAAATACCTTTAAATCGTGGTTTTTATCTACTTCAACTGCAAATTCTGTTTCGAAGCCGGTTACTTTAGCTTTTGGATTAAAATTATACCATTGAGCATGTTTATATTTTTTTGGCATCATAGTCAACTCAAAATGCCCTCCGCCTGACTTAAAACTTTTAAATTTTGCTTTACCTTTATATATCTGTATATTAACCATGTATGGTGAAAAATTACCAAAATACAATTCGCTGTTCGGGGCAACATACAAATATCCCCAAAACTTGTCCATCAAATAAAATTTTACACAAACCCCACGACTTTCACCCGTTTTAATCAGTTCGCCAATTTCAACATTTGCCGGATATAAGCTAAGTTCTTCATAATCGGGATTCATATTCTCGTAGTGCCCGATAAATACTTCACCCTGCCCGCTACTGATTTCTGCCTGCATATTTTCTAAGGGGACTCTCTCAATATCTGCTGATAGCCAATCCAAAACTTTATCAAAAACATCAAGATGTTCTGTTATAGCTGTGCCCAAAGGTATGGCTGGTGAATGAACAACATCGAACATATGATATTCTTCTACACCATTTAAAAATGCAGAACTGGAGCTGACCACATAATCTCCACCGGGGATAACATAAATATTTCCATACTGCACATCCGGATTCAGGTGTTGACCAATATCCTCATCTTCATTCAGGGTTTTAATAAAATCACTTTGGTAATGAACCTGTTTGGCCATTGCCCGGTGCTTATTTATCAACCAGGCAAATGATTGCCCTGCTGCCCGACGCCACCAATATTCAATACCGTGGTTTGGTGTGCCAATCATTATTAGTTTTCGAACATCATCACGGTATTTTTTGTAACCATGCGCATAATACCTGGCCATTAAACCGCCCATGCTATGGCAAACCACATCTACTTTCGTAAGTTTAATGTTTTGATAAGAATAAAGTCTTTTTTTTCTGTGAATATTTGTCCCTAATCGTTTTGATTGTGCCTCAACAGACTGCCTGCCTGATTTTTTCAGATCATAATCATCGCTTTGTGCATCAAATCTTTCAGCTGCAAAATGAGTTAAAAACAGATCCCAGGTAGTTTTATCTCCGGTAAATCCATGGACAAGCATTACGGGTGGGCGTAATATTTTTATCGGCAACTTATACTCTTTTTCCTTCCCGGCAGAGTCTTCATAGCTAAAAATTATTATTTCTTCGGCTGCATCTACCATTTTTTTATTTATTTGTATAGCATCCGTAAATTTATCATTTCTAATATACATTTCCGGAACAAAATAAACACTTGTTTTTCCTGATAAAGCTATTCTGTCACCCAAACTTTCACCTTCTTCGTCATATATAGCACCCAAACCTTTTTCAAAATGTACATTTAATTTGTCTAAGCCTTCAGCAGAAATATCAATTTTTAACGCAGAATAACCATCGTTACATAAACCAAAATAGGCTTTGTTGGTCTCAGGATTTTTCTCTAGCTGTATTTTTACTAAAACATCTGTAACAAGTGAGGAATCATCCGTAACTTCTTTATCAGTGATAGGTATTTTGCTTTTTTTTGCCTTTTTATATATTGTATATTCAATATTATCATTAATACCATCAAATATACTTACATATATTTCAACATCAGTATTACGTGCCATGAAAAGCTCACACATTTTTTTACCAAAATCAAAAATGAAAGTATAATTAGTTACAGTTTCACGATATTCAGTTGAAGTAAATGATTTGCCCGAAGCATTGGTAATTTTCATTGTTTTTCCATTATGTTTAATCGAAAAAACAAATTTGTCGGTATCATTATACCAGTCACCGCTGTAATTTTGAGCTGCTACATTTTGGTAAAACAAAAGGCTTATTAAAAATAAAAAAAATAAAAAATAAGATTTCAAGTTCATAATTGAGGGTATTTG
>JAOZNO010000105.1 GCA_029933755.1 Bacteroidales bacterium
TTCCAGCTCCGGGAGGTCCAAATAAAGCAATATTTAACATGACTTTTTTTTAGATTAATTTAACGGACAAAATACGAAAAAAATTAGAATAATATATTTCAAAAACTTATTTTTTATTGCATTTTTTGATTAAATTTAAGTAAAAACTAATAAAAAAAGATAGTTTTTGACTAGTTTTGAAATTATTTGACCATATTTAAGTTTATATAAATATGAAACAAGCCCCGTAAAAAAGCAGGGCAGGCTATGATTAAAAGAATTACTCACAAATCTATTATTATTATTTTTGTGTTCCCCGAAAAAAGTTGGGCTGTGAGCTAAAGGTTATTAAACATACAAGGCAATGATTATTTTACATCATGCGGTAACATATGGTAACGGCTTTAGCCCTCATAGTATCTGTCCCGTTGAATAACGGGAAGCTACTGCGAATAAATGAAAACAATTTAAAATACACACATGAAACTCATTGTATATTTATCTGTATTGTATTTAGCCTTTTTTGCCGGGCATAACATAAAGCTATCTGCTCAGCAAACATCTGGTAATACCCCATTTAAATCAGGTGAGAACCTAAAATACATTATGTCTTACGGTTGGATTAATGGTGGCGAAGCAAGTATGAAGATTAAAAAATCAAGCTTCGAAGGCAAACAGGTCTATTATGTAACAGCAGTAGGAAAAACTACTGGTCTGGCACATTCTATTTACCATGTTTATGATTTTTATGAAACATGGTTTGATATAAATACCGGGCTTCCCTTCAAATCCTTAATGGATTTAACCGAAGGGAAATATAAAAACTACAATATTGTTCATTATAATCAAGCTGCCAAAACATTAGTTAGTAAAAAAAGTGGTAAGAAAAGTGTAAACCATCACGTTTTTGATATTGTTTCAGCATTTTACCAATTAAGAAAAAGCCTTAGAAACCTTAGCATAGGCCAAGAATTTACAATACATACTTACTTTCATGACAAACCATGGGATTTAATTGTACGTTACAAAGGAAACGAGACAATTAAAACAAGTCTGGGAAAAATAGAATGTATGAAATTTAGACCCGTTGTAGAAAAGGGTACATTTAAAGATGAAGAAGCTCTTGATATATGGATATCTAATGATAAAAACAGGGTTCCGATACGAGTAAGTATGAAGTTTTTTGTGGGCTCTTTTAAAACAGAATTAACAGAGTTTTCAGGACTTAAATACCCTATTCATTTTAAAAAATAAGAAACCCACATTTTTCATAGCTCACACTCTTTTTCGCTCTAATTATCCTAAAAAATATACTATTGGTAAAATAATAATTAATTGTAAGTAACGTTATATTCATGAATTTTCAACTCATATTTTAGAAAAATGTCTATAAAATTAAAGCTAATTGCACTCCTATTTATCGGAATGCTTTTTTCAATATCCTGCGAGCAGTTCAGTATTACACCTGAAACTCAAAATTACAATCAGTCTTTCCCTACCAATATTGAACTAGAACTCCCATCAGCTATAAGTTCATATGACAGTCTTAAAAACTTTAAAGCACTATCTGGCGAGGGAATTAATAACTATTTACGAAACTTTGTACAGCTTGGTTATGGAACTATTGAAATAATTAACAACAGTTATCAGAGAATTATAAATATTAACCCGGAAGGTGCATCAGAATTTACTTATACAGGTCTTGATGGAAAAACAAAATATGTGAGTATTAAAGATAGTGTACTTATTGATAGTGTTCATTGGGATTATAGCATGGAAATATATGACAATAGCTTTTCAAACCTGGCATTACAGGTTTTTTGGAATATTGAAACAGCTAAACAGTTAATTATCTGCAATGTAAATCAGTTAAATCATGATAAAATGGAAAATCATCCTGATGCTATAATTACCATTGAATATAACACTCAGGCAAGTGTGGCATCGTATGAACAATCCATTTACATCGGTGTTAGCAAATTAACTACTTCTGATGAAAATCCTTATGCACCTGATAATATAAAGCTGTTTTTTGGTATAAATAAGCAAATTATTAATTTTATTGGAAGTTCCAACAACCCAAATGTCACCCTTTATGATACAGACTTAGTAGGTAAAAACTGGTCGTTTCGCGGCAAAGCTGATCTTGCAAAAAACTTAGCCGTTCTAGAGCTGGCACTGCCGGAAACAGAACTTGAAAACACTGAAAATATGATGCTAAACTTTTCTTTAAAAAATGTAATTCTGCAAGAACTTAAAAACGAATATGATTATATCGGGCTTTCTGATGAAGAAATTTTAGCTGATCGAAATATTAATGCTGCAAATATTGAATCTCCTTCATTTTTCAATTCAGAAGGGTTTGAAGGTTCCGGAGCAAATATTCCAACAAAATATACACATTTGAGTGATTTTAGTAATCTTGCGCCTTTTATCCCACTTGAAGTAAAGAATTATGAAATAGAGTTTACTCGCCCTATGGAATAAGTGTTTTTATTTATCTAACCCTGTTTCAACATCTGGATGGTTACTGGCAATAAAGAAAAACCGGATTTCACTATAAGGAACAAAAAAGCCTGCCTCAAAATACCAATTGATATTTTCAGGCAGGCTTTCTATTTCTTTTTAAAAAGTTCTTTTATATTGACCCGGCCAGTACAATAACTTTATTGTTTTGTACTTCAACAACCCCATCGTTTATCTCAAAAAACTTAAGTTCATTGTTTTCTTCAATAATTTTTATTTTACCTTTTTCTAAAGTAGAAATTAAAGGAGCATGGTTTTTTAATATTTCAAAAGAGCCATCTACCCCTGGTAATTTTACCAATTTAATTTCACCTGAATAAAGCTGTTCATCGGGTGTTACAATGTCTAATTGCATTTCTGTTTTTTTAAATTCTCAGCTTGCTTTCTGTTTACTGCCTACTGAAGACTGTTTACTACTTAGCTGCGTCTTCCATCATTTTCTTACCTTTTTCAATAGCTTCTTCTATAGTACCTACCAGGTTAAATGCTGCTTCAGGATACTCATCCACTTCACCATCCATAATCATGTTAAAGCCTTTTATGGTATCTTCTATACTAACCAAAACACCTTTTAAACCGGTAAATTGCTCAGCTACATGAAATGGCTGTGATAAGAACCTTTGAACTCGTCGTGCACGGTGAACAACCAGCTTATCTTCCTCACTAAGTTCCTCCATACCAAGTATGGCAATAATATCTTGTAAAGCTGAATACCGTTGTAGTATTTCAATTACTCTCCGGGCAGTATTATAATGTTCCGGACCAACAATTTCTGGTGTTAAAATTCTTGAAGTTGAATCCAATGGATCCACTGCAGGATATATACCTAACTCAGCAATTTTACGGTTTAGTACCGTTGTTGCATCAAGATGGGCAAAAGTTGTAGCAGGCGCAGGGTCAGTTAAATCATCAGCAGGTACATAAACTGCCTGTACTGATGTAATAGAGCCTTTGTTTGTAGAAGTAATTCGTTCCTGCATTTCGCCCATTTCGGTTGAAAGTGTTGGTTGATAACCAACTGCAGAAGGCATTCTACCAAGAAGTGCTGAAACCTCAGAACCTGCTTGTGTAAAACGGAAAATATTATCAATAAAGAAAAGAATATCATTACCTTTTCCTGAAGCTTTATCACCGTCACGGAAATATTCAGCAACAGATAGTCCTGATAAAGCAACACGCGCTCGTGCACCAGGAGGTTCATTCATCTGACCAAACACCATTGACACTTTAGATTCTTTTAAAGCTTCTTTATCAACTTTAGAAAGGTCCCAGCCACCTGCTTCCATATCTTTTAAAAACTCTTCGCCATATGTCATAACACCAGACTCAAGCATTTCTCGCAATAAGTCGTTACCTTCACGGGTACGCTCACCAACACCAGCAAATACAGAAAGGCCTTCGTGTGCTTTTGCAATATTATTGATAAGTTCCATAATGATAACGGTTTTTCCCACACCGGCACCACCAAACAAACCAACTTTACCACCTTTTGAATATGGCTCAATCAAATCAATTACTTTAATACCTGTGTAAAGGATTTCACTATCAGTTGATAGTTCCGAGAACTTAGGGGGATGATTATGAATTGGATAACCATCTTTTTTTGAAATGCTACCAATACCGTCAATTGTATCACCTATAACATTTAACAAACGACCTTTTATCTGATCACCAACAGGCATTAATATAGGTGAGCCATTTTTAAAAACATGCATTCCCCGATGAAGTCCATCTGTAGATTCCATTGCAATGGTACGTACAGTATCTTCACCAATATGTTGTTCAACTTCAAGGGTTAAGCTTGAACCATCCTCTTTTTTAATTTCCAGTGCTTCATAAATATCAGGTAACTCACCACCTGTTTTTTCAAAGCTAACATCAACTACAGGTCCTACAACCTGAATAATTTCACCAAAGTTTTCTGACATGAAATATTATTTAAGTTTCAATCGGTTTTGTTATTAATTGCAAAAGTAATATTTTTTCTTATTCAAACCACATAAGAATTAATTTTTTATAAGAATTTGAGATATTCTTATACGCTATTCGATATTTGCCTGCTTTATTTGCAGCTTAGAAATAAATTTTCAACAATAATTTATACTTTTACCAATAAATAGTATTTCTAAGAAAACACTATATTTTTGAGTGGCTCATAAAAAAACGACAAGAACAAAGCCTGTTCCGCTACTGCGGAAGCTTGTGAAACCCTGAAAACAGTGAGTTTACTTTTGTAAGTAATCTGTTTTCAAGGTGAGCATAACGCAGTTATTGGTGTTTTCTTATAGCTACTAAATAAACATAAACTAAGCTTTTATAATGGAAATTGTTTTTGCAACAAATAACGAGCATAAATTAAGAGAATTACAACAGATTTTAAGAAATAAGGTTAAACTCCTTAGTTTAAGTGATATAAATTGTTTCGAGGATATTCCGGAAACAAGTCCTACTATTGAAGAAAATTCAATGCAAAAAGCAGATTATGTGCGTGATAAATACAAAACAGATTGTTTTGCTGATGATACAGGGCTTGAGATTGAAGCACTAAATGGTCGCCCGGGAGTTTATTCTGCTCGATATGCCGGCGATGAAAAAGACATGGATAAAAATATAGAAAAAATATTATTTGAACTGGAAAATCTGAATAATAAAAATGCACGATTTAAAACGGTAATTTCCTTAATTTTAAATGGGGAAAAGCACCAGTTTGAAGGTATCGTTAATGGAAAAATCATTAAAGATAAAAAAGGTGAGAGTGGTTTTGGTTATGATCCGGTTTTTGTACCTAAAGGATACGATATTACTTTTGCTGAAATGGACACCGAACTGAAAAACAAAATCAGTCACCGGGGAATTGCCGTTCAAAAATTGGTTGAGTTTTTAAATAATAAGATAAAATGAAAATAAAAATACCTAAACAAACACAGGCAATTATGCCTTCATTAAATAAATTCAAAAGTGATATTCAGGAATTATATCACGAGAAATTAGTTTCGTTAGTTCTTTATGGCTCATATGCACGAGGTACAGCTACTGAATTTTCTGATATTGACATTTTATTGGTATTGAAAAATATGGATTCACCTTATAAAGAAATAAACACCACAAGTGATATAACTATTAATTATTTATTGGATTATGATTTAAATATAAGCATTGTACCAACTACCCAAAAGCGATTAGCGGAAGAAAAATTAGCATTTTATAAGAATATTAACAAAGAAGGAATATTATTATGAATACTGTAGAATTATATATAGCAAAAGCGGACGAAACACTTCTTGAAGCCAAATTAATGTTACAAAACGGTTTTTATTCAGGAACAGTTTCCCGAGCATATTATGCTGCATTTCATTCTATACAGACTCTATTAGAAAATATTGATATTTCTGTAAAAACTCATCAAGGAGTTTTAATGATGTTTAGTAAACATTTTATTAAAACTGAAATATTCCCTAAACAGATAGTGAAGTTTTTGAAACAGAATTTAGATAAAAGACTTTTAGGTGATTATGAAGTAGGATTTAAAGCAACAGATGAAGATGCTCTTTTGGCAGTAGAGCACGCAGAAAAAATAGTAATTACAATAAAAATATATTTAAACTTATAATGAGGCAATTTGTTGTTTTACAAGTACTTGCGTTTCTTATTTTACAAAATTTTGTATTTGCACAAATTCCTGTAGGAAGCTGGCGCGACCATTTACCATATATTAAAGCGACTAATACCGTTCAGGCAAAAAATAAAATATTTTGCACAACCCCTTATTCTATATTTTATTACAATATTGATGATTATAGCGTTAATAAACTATCAATAACTAATGGTTTATCAGATATTGGAACAAATGCTATTAACTATTTAGAAGAAGAGGATTTATTAGTAGTTGCCTATTCAAATGCAAATTTAGACTTTATTAAGGGAACAAACATATCGAACCTAAACGACATAAAACAGAAACAGATTCAAGGAGATAAGACCATTTATCATATTGAATTTGATAATTCAAAAGCTTTTTTAGCATGTGGTTTTGGTATTGTTGTAGTAAAACTTGATGAATTTGAGATAGAAGACACATACCTTATTGGTTCTGAAGCATCAGCAGTAAAAACATACAGTATTGCATTTGATCAGAATAACATTTACGCTGCAACCGAACAGGGGATATTTTATGCTCAAAAAAACAGCACTGAATTAATTGACTACTCCGTTTGGAGCAAAGATGAAAGTATACCAAATAGCACCGGAACATATTATGATATTGTAAATTTTAACGAACAAATATTCGTAAATTATTATGATAACAATAATAATACATCATCTATTTATGTAAAGGTTAATGACATTTGGGAGATTTTTTATCAATCAGAAAGAGAGATTCAACGATTAAAAACAGTAAATAATGAGCTGTTTATTATTGAAGATTTAAAAATATTAATTTACGATAAAAACCTACAGCTGAAAAGAGAAATTACGGAATATGGCTTTGGCACTATAAAACCTGCTGATTGTATTACGGATAAAACAGGGAAATTATATATTGCTGACCTGTCATTTGGACTTGTTGTAAATAACAACGACACCCAATTTGAAAGCATTCAGCTTAATGGCCCTTTCAACAACCATGTTGTTGACATTTCTACCGCAGACAATAAAGTATGGGTTGCTGGTGGTGGAAGAACATCCTATTGGGGTAACTTATATAATTACCCTGAAGCTTATTCCTTTATTGATGAAGCCTGGAGTTCAACCATTCTTTGGAGCTCAAGTGCAAGAGATTTTGTTAAAATTCTTATAAACCCCCAAAATAACAGCCAGATATTTGCCGGTTCATGGGGATCAGGTTTATTTGAATTACAAAACAATGAAGTTAAAAACATTTTCACCAGTCAAAACAGTTCATTACAAAGCTCAGTACCTGGAGAGAATGTTATTAGAATAGGAGGTTTGGCACTTGATGACGAACAAAACCTTTGGGTAACAAACTCTGGCGCAAGTGAACCCATATCTGTAAAACTTAATAACGGAGATTGGCATAGCTTAGCCTACCCTGAAATTAGTGGTTACGGAACTATTGGTGAAATTATTGTTACACAAAGCAATAACAAGTGGGTACAGTTAGCACGTGGTGGAGGCTTGTTTGCATTTAATGATTATGGCACACCCGATGACATTAATGATGATGACCACAGACGCTTTACCCCTGTTGATGAAAACGGTGGACTAATTACCAAAGAAATCTTTTCAATTGCTGAAGATAAAGATGGAACGATATGGATTGGTACCGAGCAGGGAGTTTTAACTTATTTTAATCCGGAAAATGTTTTTTCAGGTGAACGTTTTTATGCTGAAAGAGTAAAACTTATTGATGTTGATAACAATAACCTGGTACAATATCTTTTATCAAAAGAAAAAATTACAGCAATTACGATAGATGGTGCAAATAGAAAATGGTTTGGCACAGAAAATTCAGGCGTTTATTTAATGTCAGAAGATACCCGTGAGGAGCTATTTCATTTCCATACAGGTAACAGCCCTTTGTTTTCAAACTCAATTACAGATATTGGTATAAACGGTAAAACTGGCGAAGTTTTTATTGGCACTACACAAGGTATTATATCATACAAAGGCACCGCCACAGAAGGTGATAATTCTTATACAGATGCATACGTTTATCCAAACCCTGTGAGGGAAAACTATAATGGATTAATTACGGTTACAGGCTTAGCAGCTAATGTAAATGTAAAAATAACTGATATAAGCGGCAGGTTGGTATATGAAACGACAGCTTTTGGTGGTCAGGCAATTTGGAATGGGAAAAACTTTTCAGGTCAAAAAGTAAAAACAGGTGTTTATCTAATTTTCTGCACTGATGAAGCGGGTGAGTATAAAAAAGTACTGAAATTGTTGTTTATTAATTAAAATGTAAATAGTGCCGCTAATGCACGAATGATTTTTTTATCAGTTTTGTAATATTTCACAATCCCCAATGTTTTTTCAAAAATCAAAATAACTATAAATAATATCCATGATGCTATACTAAAGTATGCAGCATAAACAATCTTTTTAGGATAAAAACTGAATTTTACTGTATGTTTTCCTTTTTTAATTTTTGTTGCCATAAAAGTGTCATTTACTTTTAAAATTGGCTGTAACTCTTCATTAATTGTGGCTTTCCAATATGAATAATGATTTTGAAGGAAAATCAGATAATAAGAAGTGTCAGAACTTACTTCTACCATCAAACTATTATTACTGAAATTTATAATTTTTAGGTTTTGATGTGATTTATTATTAATTGAATTTGTATCAACAAGCATTTTGCTATCATTTTTTTTTGCTAAAAATAAAATAGGATTATTTATAAGTGCATTGTAGTTACCATTTTTAAATGCTTTGTTTACAGCAATTAAGCCATAAGGGTTTACACCATCACTTGAAGGTGTTTTTTGATAAATACCTATATTTTTCCAAAGGTATGGAATGTTATTTTTAAGTTTTTGATCGGTAAGTTCACTCATATTTGTTTGTAGCGATGGAAAAGGGTAATTTTTAGGCAATTTTGAAAAATGCTTATTAATTTCTTTAACAGGATAATCAGCCACAACTGTTGCATATAAGTTTAGCTGTACAGAAATTAAAATGTCCAAAATCAAAACTACCAATA
>JAOZNO010000864.1 GCA_029933755.1 Bacteroidales bacterium
GGCCTTACAGAAATGTAAGGCTTTTTTGTTTTAGCTACTACATAAATAAATTGCAAAAATATTTCCTGTTTTAGGATTATATGTTTTTCTGTTTCTAATAAAATCGTTTAACTCCCAAAAAGTTATCTTTAAATTGTGTGGGTGAGCAATCTTTCGTTTTTTTGAATATTCTATTGAAATTAGCCAGGTTGTTAAAGCCACATTTAAATGCAATTTCAGCGATACTATCATGTGTGTCAATTAACATTCTGGCTGCACAACCTATTCGGTAATCATTCAAAAATTCAACAAAAGTTTTCCCTGTCCGTTGTTTAATTAAACGGCTAAAAGATATTGTGGTCATATTTAAGTCACCGGATATATCTTCAAGTTTAATCTTATTACGAAAATTGAGCTGGATGAATTCATAAGCCTTTTTTATTTTATCGCTGTTGTAAAAATCATCATCTACTACATGTATTGTTGATAATAATTGTTGGCTTTTTGTATTTGATAAATCATTTAGTAAAGAGAGCAAATCAATATATGAATCAAACCCCGTATTTTTCGAAAGCTTTAACATTTTAGGAACTAATTGTTTTACCTCATCTTCTTTAAACAGGATACCCTTTAACGACCTATGCAATAAAGCTTGTACTGATTTCATAATATTGCGGTCCAGTAAGCTATTATCGAATAAGTCATGATGAAATTGTACCGTAAACTCATGTATTGCCTTTTCTTTACAATTTCCCTGTTCCCAACCATGAAATAAGTTTGGTCCAACTAATACCATTTCAAAATTACCAATATAATCCATGTGGTCACCAATAACCCGTTTAGCCCCTACAGCACCAATAATTAGGTTTAGTTCATATTCGGGGTGGAAATGAACCGGAAAATCAAATTCGCTTTTAATCCGATCAAATACCAATAGACAATCCTCTTTTACCAGTGGTGTAATTTCCCTGTGAATTGAAGTTTGCTTGGTTTTCATTACTAATTTTGTTATTAATCTATTATCAAATGATAAAATAGTACCATTGAATTGCAAATGTATCAAATAATTTTGTTGCCATAAGTAATTAAATTTCCTTATCACAATACAATTATAAAAATGAATTTAAAAGGACTCGATTTTGCAATTATTCTGATATATCTTTTATCAACGATCTTAATAGGATTGTTTTTTAAGAAAAAAGCACAAAATGATATATCGTCCTATTTACTAGGCGGCAAAAAAATACCCTGGTACATGTTGGGCTTATCCAATGCCTCAGGGATGTTCGACATTTCAGGAACCATGTGGCTGGTAACTCTTACTTTTGTTTACGGTCTTAAAAGTATTTGGATTCCCTGGCTGTGGCCGGTTTTTAATCAGGTGTTTCTTATGGTATACCTTTCGGCATGGTTACGTCGTTCAAATGTGACCACAGGAGCCGAGTGGATTAGTTTTCGTTTTGGCAAAGGTAAAGACGGAAAGTTATCGCACACAATCGTAGTAGTTTTTGCTTTGCTTAATAGTCTTGGCTTTTTGGCTTATGGATTTATTGGTTTAGGAAAGTTTATGCAGATATTTATCCCATGGGAATACGTTGCAGCCTATCTGCCTTTTGTAGTACCCGAAGCTTATATTCCTCATATTTATGGAATAATTTTTACCGCTTTTGCTGTTTTTTATTCTGTTTTAGGTGGAATGTCCGGTATTGTTTGGGCAGATGTTGTTCAATACATGATAATGACCGTTTCTGCTATTGTAATCGGAATCATTGCCGTATCAGCCTTAGATGGAAACACTTTAAACGTGCCGGATGGTTGGATGAATCCATTTTTTGAATGGGAACTAAATATGAATTGGACAGGGGTAATAGATGAAGTTAATCAAAAAATTGCTTCGGATGGATATTCTCTTTTTGGCATTTTCTTTATGATGATGCTGTTCAAAGGTGTGCTGGCAAGCCTGGCAGGGCCTGCACCTAATTACGATATGCAAAAAATTCTTTCAACTGCTTCGCCAAAAGATGCAGCCAAAATGAGTGGTTTTGTTAGTGTTGTTTTATTGCCCGTTCGATATTTAATGATTATAGGCTTTGCTGTGTTGGCTATTTTATATTACGATAAATTAAACCTACTTGTTGCCGGGAAAATTGATTTTGAACAGATTCTTCCTGCCGCAATCAATGAATTTGTTCCTGTTGGTTTTATGGGATTGTTACTGGCAGGTTTGCTGGCAGCATTTATGTCAACATTTGCCGGAACCCTTAATGCAGCACAAGCATATATAGTTAATGATATTTACCTGAAATATTACAACAAAGATGCTTCGAACAGACAAATAAAAAACACAAATTACGCAACCGGACTTATTATT
>JAOZNO010000865.1 GCA_029933755.1 Bacteroidales bacterium
GAAAGAGCCGAAAGGATTTTAACCGAAGCATATATGATTGCCGAAGATTTTAACGATCGTTATGAATTTACCATAGCGGCTTATTACAATGGTGTTGTAAAATTTAAATTGGGCAAATTCAAAGAAGCAAAATACTACCTTGAAAAAGCAAAAATTAGATATGAACGATGGAAAAACCCAAATTCGACTTATGCTAATTGGGAATGGGACGATATTTATACTTATCTTGAGGAAATTGATAAAATTATAAAGAAACAATAAGATATGGACTACTCTGAAAAAGAAATATTTACCATTTTTAAAGATAAAACATGTTTGTATAGGGAAGGTGGTAGAATTTCGCAAGTGTTAGTTAAAAATATTAAAGTTGATGATTGGGGTGTAAGCTTTGAACTTGAAATATGTAGTCGTATACATGCAAATAATGATTTAGGCGATTTAGAATATAAAGAAAAGGCGGAAGAATTAAATAATATATTTACTTTCTCCGGTGCCTGGGAACTTACAAGTATTAACAATAAGCGTTTGCATGTAGCTTATGTGAATGGCGAATTAAATGCAAACTCCAAATCAGTACATCTTTTTAATGATGGGGAAACTGACTTTTTTAAGCTATGGAATCGAGAGTGATATAATAAACTAATAAATTATGCAAATAGAATTAAAATACGTAGAATGTCCACATTGTAAAAAATGGCATGCTCATAACGAACTGTTGTCATACAATACTCTAGGTAGACCTGTGTGTTGGTCAGATGGAAAATGTTCAAGAGATGAAACATTAGAATACGAATCAATGCCCTATTCAAAATGCACAAAATGTGAAAATTTCTTTTGGTTTGAAGATTGCCGAAAAATCACAGATTATGAAATTCGTGAGCATATTAACCCACCAAAAAAAGAGTTTGTAGAAAAACAATTAGTCACAGAATTTCTTAAAGAGAATTTGGAAGATTATCAGGAAAATAAATTAGATTTAAACTATCCCCCTGTGAATTGGTCTTGGAGAAGTTTTACCGAAAATTTAATTGAAGATTTTAACGAAATATTAGAAAGTGTTGATCGTTTATCAATTGATAAAGAAGTCTATATCCGGATAACACTTTGGCAGCATATAAATGACTTTATTCGCCATTCCAGAGGTCGTCTTATACCAATTTTGAAAATTAACAGTAAAGAATCTAAGCAAAATAGGAAGAGATATGATCAGTATGAAAAAATACGACTTGAAAACTTAAAACGCTTGTCAGACTTGTTAACCAATGTGAAAGGAGAGACCTATGAAGGTAGTGAAATTACCTTAATTGAAATTGAAAGAGAACTTGGTAATTTTGAGAATGCAAAATCATTAATCGAAAACATAGACCCTATTGATGAACATAAACATAAGGTTTTTATTAAAAAGAGTTTGAAATTAATAGCTAAAAGATCAACAAAAATATTTAGGCTTTGAAATCAAGCTGTTTGTAAACTGAGTGAAACCCTGCACTAATTGTTTTTTAAAGAAAATAATAGTGTGAAAAGCTTCTCAAATAAATTTCTAGTGATTGAAATAGTATCCAAACCATCTCTCACAAAAAGAATGTTATTGCGATCCGCTGGCTAGCGGAAAAGCAATCTCAAGCAATAAAGAGCGTAGCTATTTTCTTTTGCAGATAAGCTAAACTATATTAAAATGCTATAGTATTTGGCTATGCAGGCATAAGTAAAGTGTAAAAAATAGTTTTTTATAAACTTATTAATAGTGTATAGGTTTTTGGTGAAAAATAGTTACTTTTAACATGTATATTATGTTTAGTGAAATCGGGAAGTTTTTTGCAAAATAAATAATGTGTATCAATAAAGTCATCAGATGACTCTCTTAATAAAGAGTACATGTTAAAAATATTAATAAACCATCTGTTAATAAGTCATCAGATGACTCTTTATATGGAAATGCAATTTTACGGAGAGGAGAGGGGGTAATAAATAAATTTACGAGTGGTTTTTTGCATGATTAGTCGGACTGCGACTTAATAATTAATTGAAATTATGTAATTTATTATGCTTAACATCTAGTAAACAGAGTCGCGGCTCGGCTATAAGAACATAATGATACATTTGTATATAAAATGAAGTTCTACAAACTTTAGTCAGCAGGTGATTTTTTAATTAAAGGTGTATTGTTTATTAAAATAAATGAGTTTAGCAAACAGAGTTACTCGCTGACTTTGCACAAGCTAAGTGCTGTGAAAAACAGAGGAACTATAAACAAAAAGAAATAATTATGAATTAATAAACTTACAATATATAATAGGAGATTCGTGTAATACATAAATACACACGATATAGCCAATTGCAAAAAAATA
>JAOZNO010000866.1 GCA_029933755.1 Bacteroidales bacterium
TAAACAAACAGATTCAAAATAATATTCTAAGCTTTTATAAAAGTAATAATTTTTTTATCAAGGAAAGGATAATGGTAACATCGAAACTACAGGAAAAGTCAACCAAATTTAAGGACAAAACCATACTGGCTTTTAGCGGAAGTTTTGTTACAAATGCTATTTTACCAGAATATATAGGAATTGGAAAATCGGTATCAAAAGGTTTTGGAACAATTGTTAATGGGTGAAAAAGATATTGAATACAGCTTCTTTTCAATATATTTACAAATTGTATAAATATAATAAACGAATATAATGAAGCATATTATTTTAATATCCCTGTCCTTATTACTGTTTGGAGCATGTAATGACATTTCGAATGATTTAAAAGAAAATCTGGACAATAATGACGACGATTTGGTCAGCTCATACACCAATGAGATAAACAATGCTGTTTATGATGAGCTATCATTTGAAAACACCCGGGATTTTGAAGATGCTGAACGGGGATTGCTTGCCCGCGATTCTAATTTAATTGTTAAAAGTAATGAAGGAACAATTCTTTGGAGCCAACCTTCTTATGAATTTGTTCATGGAGATGCACCTTCTAGTGTAAATCCGAGTTTATGGCGCCAGGCAAAACTGAATAATATTCATGGACTTTTTAAAGTCAGAGATAGTATTTATCAGCTGAGAGGGTATGATTTGGCCAATATGACCATTATTGAAGGGAAAACCGGCTGGATAATCATAGACCCTTTAACTGCAAAAGAAACAGCAAGCAAGGCACTTGAATTTGCTCGTAAACATTTGGGAGAAAAGCCGATTGTGGCTATTCTTTTCACCCATAGTCATGTTGACCATTTTGGAGGTTCGTTGGGAATAATGAGTGCAGAAGAAGCAGTTAAAAATAAAGTTCGGATTATTGCCCCGAAAGGGTTTATGGAAGAGGCAACCAGTGAGAATATAATTGTTGGTACTGCTATGGCACGTAGGTCAATGTATATGTATGGTAAAAATTTACCACGTTCCAAATATGGTCATGTTGGTTCAGGTTTGGGAAAAAGCCCTACATATGGAACTTTTGGCATAATGGTTCCCAATGAGTTAATAGATCACACCTTACAGGAAAAAAATATTGATGGTGTTCGTTTTATTTTTCAATATACACCTGAATCAGAAGCACCTGCCGAGTTCACTTTCTATTTACCTGAGAGCAAAACCTTTTGTGGTGCCGAAGTCGTTTCAAACAATATGCACAACTTATACACACTGAGAGGAACTAAAGTTCGTAATGCAGTTAATTGGAGCAATTATATTAATGAAATAATTGAACTTTTTGGTGATGCTGAAATTTATTTTGGTTCTCACCATTGGCCAAAATGGGGAAATGAGAATATTATTGAGTTCTTGAAATTACAACGTGATTTGTATCAATATATACACGACCAAACCGTTCGCTTGATTAATGCAGGATACACTTCAAGCGAAATACCTGACAGAATAAAACTTCCTAAGTCATTGAGTTTACCTTTTGCAAACCGGGGCTATTATGGGACTTTACGTCATAATTCAAGAGCTGTTTACCAATCGTATTTAGGATGGTATGATGGAAACCCGGCAAACTTAAACCCTTTAGCACCTGAGGAAAGTAGTGTTAAGTATGTTGAGATGATGGGTGGATCAGAAAACATTCTACAAAAGGCTCAGGAATATTATGAGAAAGGTGAATATCGTTGGGTAGCTGAATTATTAAATCACCTGGTCTTTGCTGAACCGGATAATACCCGCGCAAAAAAAATATTAGCCAAAGTGTATAAGCAGCTAGGCTATCAATCAGAATCCGGCCCTTGGCGGGATGTGTATTTAACTGCTGCTCAGGAATTAATAAATGGTGCACCTAAGACAGGTATTGATTTAGCAATAATGCAAGATGTTTTAAAGGAAACCCCGACAACTTATTTTTTTCAATCACTGGCCGCAAGGTTAGATGGAATGGCTGCCGAAGGAAAAATAATTAAGGTAAAAATAGAGTTTCCTGATTTAAAAAAGACTTATATCTTATCGCTTGAAAATTCAGTTCTGCACCATTGGGAAGCACGTATTGGTGAACAAGTTGATGCAAGCGTTAAAGTTACACATGCACTTTTCATAAAAATGCTTGTTGGTAAAGCTGGAATAAAAGACATTCTCTTTTCGGATGAACTGGAAATTGAAGGAAGTAAAATAGATTTAATTCGCTTTTTTACACTTTTTGATAAGCCGGATGGAACTTTTAACATTATAGAACCCTAACCTGAATAATTCATGCGTTTTTTCTTAGTTGGAATTGAGGCGTCGAACCTTAAAGCTGTATGCTTAT
>JAOZNO010000106.1:0-4443 GCA_029933755.1 Bacteroidales bacterium
AATACTGTTGGAAAAACAGTACATGAAGTGTTTCCAAAAGCTGAAGCTGATTTTTTTCTTGGGTTTATACGGTCTTGTATAGATGATAATGAAATAAAAACCATTGAGTATCCTTTGATTATCAATGATAAAACTGTCTGGTTTGAAGGCAGGGCTTGTCCAAAAGCGAATGACAGTATTCTTTATATTGGGCGTGATATTACGGATCGCAAACTGGCAGAGGAAAATCTGAAAAAGCAAATAGAAGATTATGAAGCATTGTCTGAAGAATACAAAGCACAGAATGAAGATCTTGTAAAATCGAAGAAGTTAATGGAGCGGAGTGAAGAGCGTTATAAGGATTTATTTAACAAAAATCCTTTATCGCTTTGGGAAGAGGATTTTTCAGAAGTAATAAAGTTATTAGATGATAAAAAGAAAGAGGGAATTACTAATTTTAAAGAGTACTTTGATGAAAACCCTGATTTTGTCGCAGCTTGCTCTGCATCAATAAGAATTATAAATGTTAACCCGGCAACACTTAGTTTGCTAAAGTATAAGTCAGAAAGTGATTTGCTTAGTAATATTAGTGCTATTTTTAATCAAAAATCATTTGAAACTTTTAAAAATGAACTGCTTGCAATCTTACAAAATCAGGAATTATTTTCAGAAGAAACAGAATTTGTATGTGCCACAGGCGAAACGATATCGGCAATTGTGCAATATCAGCAAATAAATGATTTTAAAAAGCTGGTGTTTACTATTACGGATATAACTGAAGCTAAAAAGTCAGAATTTGAAATACAAAAGCAAAATACGGAGCTAAGCAAGCTAAATGCCACTAAGGATAAGTTTTTTTCAATAATTGCGCACGACTTAAAAAGCCCGTTTAATACCATGCTTGGTTTTTCAAAACTGTTAGTTCATAATTTTGATAGCTTTGATGTGCCAAAACAAAAACAGTTTTTGGATGTTTTAAGTAGGAATATTAGTAATACTTATAAATTACTTGAAAATTTACTTCTTTGGTCCAGTTCACAAAGAGGGGCTGTTTTGTATCATCCTGAAAGAGAAAATCTTTATTTATTAGTAATGGAAACGATAGAACTATTAAATCCGTCAGCAGTTAAGAAATCCATATCGTTAATAAATCGAGTTTCTGAGGAGGTTTATGTACATGCGGATAAGAATATGCTGTTAACCATTTTACGGAATTTAATGTCAAATGCTATTAAATTTACCCCCAAAGGTGGTAATGTTGAAATTGGTTGTAGGGTTTCTCCAGTAAAGACACGCCACGGCGTATCTCATGAAATATACGTAAAAGACAGTGGTGTGGGTATTAGAGAGGAAAAGCTACTTACAATATTTAATGTTTCTGATAAAATTTCAACAATAGGAACTGATGGAGAAACCGGAACCGGGCTTGGTTTAACTATATGTAAAGAATTTGTTGCAAAACATGATGGAGAAATTTGGGTTAAAAGTGAAATTGGAAAAGGTAGTGAGTTTACTTTTACATTGCCTGAAATTAGGTAATAGCAAAGCTAATATTTTTGTCTTATGATGAACAAAAAACCAACATATCAGGACTTAGAAAAAGAATTGGAAAAACTGAAAGAGCATAATAAGACTCTTCGTTGGGAAAATAATGAATTAAAGGCTAATAAAGAAAATTTAGTAGTTCCACCTGAACAACTTGCTTCAGAATTAAAAAACTTTGACGACGAACTTAAATCTGAACAATATTTATTTAATATTTTAATGGACGTGATACCCGGGCGGGTGTATTTTAAAAATAGGGAAAGTCAATTTGTTAAAATTAGTAAAAGTGTGGCTAAGTGGCATAATATTGTTGATCCTGCGGTTGCTATAGGTAAAACTGATTTTGATTTTTTTGCAAAGAAACATGCTGAAAAAGCTTTTCGGGATGAACAGGAAATTATAAAATCAGGAATAGCTTTAACGAATATTGAAGAAAAAGAATCGTGGAAAGATGGTGAAATCACATGGTCTTTAAGTTCAAAAATGCCATTAATTAATAAGAAGGGTCAAACCCTGGGTATACTAGGTGTTTCAAGAGATATTACTAATCAAAAACTAGCTGAGCAAGCATTAAAAGAAAATGAAGAGAAGTTACGTATGCTTTTTGAAAATAGTACAAACCTGTTCTATTCGCATACACCAAACCTTGTGCTTACATACATGAGCCAGCAGGTAGAAAATGTACTTGGGTACACAAGAGAGGAAGTAATGCATAGGTGGACAGAGCTTGCATCTAATCATCCTGTTAATGAAATAGGGTTTCGATATACCCAAAAGGCGATTGATACGGGAATTGCTCAAATGCCTTTTGAATTGGAATTATTGCATAAAAATGGTGAAAAAGTTTGGGTTGAAGTTCGTGAAGGCCCTGTTGTTAAAAATGGAAAAACAAAGGCTATTGTTGGCGCATTAATAGACATTACTGACCGTAAAAAAGCTGAACAAGCTTTAAAAGAGAGTGAAGAAAAATACCGTTTATTGATAGAAAATCAATCAGATTTAATTGTTAAAATTGATAAATTAGGACGTTTTTTATTTGTAAGTAAAACCTATTGTAATTTGTTTGCGAAGACTGAACAAGAATTAATTGGTAAAACAATTATGCCTTTTGTTCATGAAGATGACCGGAAGTCTACTAAAAAAACCATAAATAAACTGAATAAACCACCTCATAAACTATATTTTAGGCATAGGGCTATTACAAAAAATGGTATAAGATGGTTGTCATGGATGGGAACAGCAGTTTTAGATAACAATAAAAACTTAATTGAAATAATTGCTGTTGGAAGAGATATTACAGATAAGGTGAATACTGAAAACAACTTAATCGAAAGTGAACGAAAATTACGAGAACTTAATGCTACAAAAGATAAATTTTTCTCGATAATTGCGCATGATCTTAGAAGTCCGTTTAATACAATGCTGGGTTTTGCGAAATTGCTTGTTACTAATTTTGATAACTTCAATGTGCAAAAACAAAAGAAGTTTTTAGGTATTTTAACCAACGATCTGGAAAATACGTATAACTTGCTTGAAAACCTACTTCTTTGGGCACGTACCCAACGTGGAACAATTGATTTTTATCCCGAAAAGGAAAACCTTTATTTATTAACCGGTGAAACGGTTGAGCTTTTAAGGCAATCGGCAGCTGACAAAGCAATATTTTTGATAAATCAGATTCCGGAAGATATATATGTAAATGCAGATAAAAATATGCTGTTAAGTATTCTTAGAAATTTGATATCTAATGCAATTAAGTTTACACCAAAAGAAGGAACGGTTAAAATTGGTGTAAAGACACGTCATGTTGTTGAGACAGGGCATACCTTGTCTCTAACAGAAATATACGTAAAAGACAATGGTGTAGGTATGGCAAATGAAAAACAAGTTCAGTTATTCGAAATATCTGAAAACATCTCAACAAAAGGCACTGAAGATGAAACAGGTACAGGTTTAGGTTTGATTTTATGCAAAGAGTTTGTTGAAAAACATGGGGGTCAAATCCGGGTAGAAAGTAAAGTAGGGAAGGGGAGTGAGTTTATTTTTACAGTTCCACTTGTTCGTTAAAGGTAACTTAAAAAAAATAGAAGTTTAAAGCCGGAAGACCAAAGGTTGCTTACTTCTCACGTCCAACTCAACCCTGATAATATTATATACAATAGAACAACTTTGGGTTATTGAACGTAGCTTATGGGCAATACCGAAATATAGAAGAAGTAAATAATTTACGTACTAAATAGCTAGTATAATCAAAAAATATAGTATATTTGATTTATACCTATACAGGAGTAATGAATAAAGGTCTTTCTGATAATAGTGAAATTTTAGATACTCTTTTCAAAACCTTTAATATCGTAAATCGGCCTAATGAAGGTATTGAAGATATTAAAGCCAATTTGTTAAAGCTGATACTCTATATTCTTAATATTTTAGGCATTCCGGTGATATTGGTGTCTATATTAATGGCAGTTAAACTAAACCAATATGTATCATCAGTAATCTATTTTATATTCTACTTACCTATTTTTATTGCTTTTATTATAAGGAAAAGCTCATCTCATAAAGTTCAGGCTTTCTTGATATTACTAACCGGCTACTTGGTTGGTATAAGTGATTTGTATATATATGGTATAAGTGGTTTGGCAGTTCCTATTTTTTTAACACTTTTTGTTTTGAGTAGTATTTTTTTGGGTATGAAAAAGGGCTTATTGTCTATTTTAATAAGTGCTTTTATTATGCTCGTGTTTGGATATTTGTTCTTACAGAATATTTTAATTGTAAATATTACTTTGTACGATCTTTCAAATAAGGGACTTGCCTGGTTTTCTGTTATATTAGTTCTTGTTTTGCTTGGTAGTCTTATTGTGGTAAGTTTTAGTTATGTTGAGCAAAAAATGACAGAGAAAATTATTTTATCTT
>JAOZNO010000106.1:4453-9126 GCA_029933755.1 Bacteroidales bacterium
AAAGTGAATACATTGATGGTTATTTCGAGGATCAAATATCTGAATATCAATCATATAAATTAGAGAAAGATATTGCAAATAGAACGATTATTGAAAATAACCTTCAAAAAGCGAAGGAGAAAGCAGAAGAGAATCAGTTAAAACTTACAGCCATAACTGAACAAACAAGTGAAGGAATTTCATTGGTAACCCTTAAAGGAGATTATATTTTTGTTAACCCTGTTTATTGTGAAATGACAGGCTATACAAAACAGGAGTTTTCGAAAATGAATGTAGTAGATTTAGCTGTAAACAAGCATGAAAAGGGTAGTTTTGAAAGAAGTATAATTGGATCTGAGGGGAATATGATTGAGATTGAATTGTGCCGTAAAAATAGGACTTCTTTTTGGGCAGAAATTAGAGGGAAAAAAATTAAAATTGGGAATAATACGTTTGCACTGGGCATTATTAGAGATATTACACAAAATAGAAGTGATAAATTAAGCCTTATAAAAAGTGAAGAGCGATTGTTTTTGGCTCTTGATGGTTCTGCTAGTGGCCTGTGGGATTGGAATGTGAAAACAGATGAAGTCTTTTTTGATGCTAATTATTTTACAATTTCAGGTTATTCACCTAATGCATTTGAACATAGTATTGTGGAATGGAGAAAACATGTGCATCCTGATGATTTAAAATATGTAGAGGGAAAAATTAATGATTATTTATATGGTACATTAAAAGAATACAGGGTTGAGTTCAGGTTTAAAACAAAAAGTGGCGATTGGATGTGGGTTTTGGGTAAAGGAAAGGTTTTTGAGTACGATACTGATGGTAAACCAATCCGATTTACGGGTACACATACAGATATTACAAGTACTAAAATTGCGGAAAAAGCTCTATTGAATAGCGAAAAGGAATTAAGGGCATTGAATGCCACAAAAGATAAATTTTTCTCCATAATATCCCATGACCTTAAAAGTCCTTTAAGTAGTATACTGGGTTTCACTCAGGTGCTATCAAGTAATTTTGATACATATAATGACGAGGAAAAGAAAAAAGCTATTGAAGTATTAAAAGATGCTTCAGAAAACTCGTATAAACTTTTAGAAAATCTTTTAGAATGGTCCAGAATGCAAACTGGCGCTATTGATTTTAACATTGAGCCCTTAAATATTATTGAGCTTGTAAACAATGAGTTTGCTGTTATTAAATTAAGTTGTTTACAAAAGCAAATACAGCTAAAGGTTAATTCCGCTAAAGATTTTGAGGTTTTTGCTGATAAAAATATGATTTCAACAGTCCTAAGGAATTTACTTTCTAATGCAGTAAAATATACTCCAAAAGGAGGATTAATTAGTGTCGATTTTAAAGAAAGAGCACCTACGAATGATGAAAAGTATCTTGAAATTATGGTTTCAGATAGTGGAGTTGGTATTGAGGCCAAAAATATTGAAAAACTATTTAGTGTAAGTGAAAGTTATAAGACTCCTGGTATTATGGGTGAAAAAGGAACCGGCTTAGGTTTAATATTATGTAAGGAGTTTGTTGAAAAAAATAATGGTGAAATTTGGGTAGAGAGTGAAGTGGGAAAAGGGAGTAAGTTTATTTTTACGCTACCCTATAATTCTGATGTAGAAAATTGAATTAACTTGAATAATTCATACATTTTTTCTTATCATCTACGAAGTTGCTAAATTACAAGCCATTAAAAGTGAAACTTATAAATTTATGAACCTTTAGCTCATGCGTAGCATAATTATTCATTTAAGACTTTAATTATGAGAAATTTATTTTTGAGAAACCTGGTGTTTTTATTTGTTCTAATAATTTCTTGTAATTCAGCTAAAAATTGGAATGAAGTAAAGAATGAAAATACAGTACTTGCTTACGAAGAGTTCCTTGCCAATAATCCTGAAACAGAACATAAGGATAGTGTATTGCTGCTAATAACAGAACTTGACTGGTTGTTCGCTAAAAATGCACACTCCATAGTAGCTTTAGATTCGTTTGGAATAAAGTACCCTGAAGATGAAGTATTTGTTGATTCAATAAATAGCTTGAAAGACGATTTAATTTATGATGAAATAATGCCTGAACATAAGATTGAAGCTTACCAAAAATTTATTGATGATTATCCCGAAAATAACAACCTCTATAAAGCTAAAAGAGAAATTGAAAAGTTGAAATGGAATGAAGTAAAGAAAAATAACAAAAGCAAAGAAATTGCAGAATTTGTATTGGAGCATGGTGCAAAGTATTTGGACAGTATAGATGTAAAATTCAAATTAAAAGACTTTATGGGATATGCTGTTTCTTTTGAGGCTAATGAAAAAGATTCTCTTAGTGATACTTATGAGAAAGTAACACTTAATTTTAACCGAAACAAAACATTGACAGGTATTTATGAGGGTTTTCGTGAAGAGTTTAATAACTCTGCTGCATGGAGTGGTGAATTAAGAGGGGAGTTTGACGAATATGGCCTTTACGCTGTGGAAAATAGATTAACCGATTTTAGTGATGCTTATGAATTTGAAACGGAACCATGGGATGCCTTTAATTTGTTTTTTGAGGAAGAGGACGGTGTTTTAACCAGAGAACCTCGAATATATAAGGTTGTAGATATTGCTGAGATAGAAGAATAGATTATATCCTAAATATACAAGCTCCCTTTGTATTTTGGTCAATTTTGATTTTGTCAACAGTTGGAAGGTGAGAGTAATACAAGCTTTTAGAAATGAAATTTCCGGCAGATTAAAAATTGCTGTAACTATTCAGTATAATTATAGACCTCACAAACAATTATATGTCACAGATTCACAGATTAAAAAAATCAATTTTATTGATTTTCACAGAAAAACAAGCTTTGCTTGTTTTAAAATCTGTGAACTTAGCGAAGCGATCTCACGTAAGTAATCTGTGGCATTTTTTTGACAATTAGGTGGCTGAGTAGTTACAAATTGCTAAAAGCTTTGCTGTAATAGCATTTTTAACGGTTAAAGCAGACATGGAAGCTGCTCCAAACCTTATATTGCACAGATTCTCTAAGCATGATTGGACTGGATAATATATAATTGTTCATTCTATAACAGTGGTTCTATATGTTTTTGCAAGTCCTGAAATACAGGTAGTTATAAAGATTCGGACAATAAAATTAATTGATTAAAAATCAATGCCTTGCGACTTTGCGGCTTTGCGAGAAACGAAAATTTAACGGAGTATTAACTATAAAGGCCGATACCTAAAAAGTTTAGAACTCAATTTATTCTTTTTTGCAAATAGTTTGCATTTCAAATAAACAGACATTTCATTTTTTTTAATTAAATTAATCGGAAGTTTTGAAAATGATTTAATAAAATTAAAATATACCTCTTCGTCAAT
Source organism: Bacteroidales bacterium (assembly GCA_029933755.1). Taxonomy (GTDB): domain Bacteria; phylum Bacteroidota; class Bacteroidia; order Bacteroidales; family NBLH01; genus NBLH01. The sequence goes on from JAOZNO010000106.1 coordinate 7,811, forward strand.
ATCTTCCACATATTTAAGCAGGAACTTTTTTACTTCTTTATCCATAATATACATTTTGCTTTACTTATTGCAAAGTGTGTGCCACTTTTTATGAATGTTCTGATATGTTGATATATCAAGGCTTCAGAAGTCTTAACTTTTAGGATTTTATTTTGTCTCAGTATCAATTATTTGCCGGGCTGTTTGCAAACCTGTTTCAAATATTGCTCTTATTGCTTTGTCGTTAGTGTGGTAACCGCTTGTTTTTGTTGTGTATTGCCTAATAATAATGATTTCAACACCATCTTGCCTGTTTGATTCTTTAATTACTTTTCTAGGTACACTAACTGCTTGATAATATTTATCCAGCATTTGTATTTCAGGCTTTGCTACTAATACTACATAGAAATAAGGGTAATCTTTTCCTTGAACATTATTCATTGATATTTGGGCATACATTCCTAACAATCCCTCAGGTTGATTGGCAAACTCTATTTTCATCTTTACGTCTGATGGTAGTTTTTGTTCCTCTCCTTTTACCCACATCATAAAACTAATTTTATCATTTATAAGTTCTTCCTTAAAACCTCTCATTAAACGCTGATATAAATTAATTTTGTTTATTAGTTTTGGTGTAGTGGTAATACGTTTTATGCCGGTAAACCAATGTGGAAATAGCAAAACGGCTATATTTACCGAAGCAATTTGAAGAGGTGGATTATAAGTTCCTAAACTATATACATACATAAAGAAAATTACGATAACTGTTAAAATAAAAAAGGCTATTCCCATAGGATTACTAATGTCTGTTGCACTCGTATCCCATTTTTTCACTTTCTTATTAAGTTCAACTATGTTTTCCAGCTGTTCTGTATCTGTTTTTATCCATTCAGCAGCTGCTTTATAGCCAGCAAGTTTAATACGATTATCGTAACCTTTTACCAGAAGCAGTAGGTTACCACCCAGGATAAATAATGCACCCGGCATAGCAGCATAACTGTAATATTGAATAACAAAACCAATAAAAATTAAAAATATGCTTAAGCCAATACGTGTATTATAGGGTAAGGATTTCCAAATATGGAAAATAATAATGCCCCGTTCCTCTTTTGATAATAGTAGTGTGCTCATAATGTAATTGTTATATGGTTAAAATGTAATACAGTATAGTTTTTATTTTTAATTGATAGCTATTCTTTTTTTAGCTAATATCATATAAATAATCGGCACTGTTCGGTAAACAGAACAAGATAATATCAAAATATAGTTTATCACTAGATTATAGACAAATTGCAAATATTTTTAATTTTAAAAGCATTTAAATTATTGATAATTTA